>NZ_QDDL01000004.1:0-300000 GCF_003097315.1 Pelagibaculum spongiae | reverse complement strand
CAGACGTCAGAAACGCCGCAGTATGCGCGATTTCTTCAGGCTGTCCAAAGCGCGGTACGCTAACATTCGCAAGTAATGCGCTGCGTTGCTCTTCAGATAATTCTTTAGTCATGTCGGTATCAATAAAACCTGGAGTAATTACGTTAACTGTAATACCGCGGTTACCGATTTCTTTTGCTAATGAACGAGAAAAACCGATTAAACCTGCTTTAGCAGCAGCATAATTGGTTTGTCCTGCGTTGCCCATCTGGCCAACGACTGAACCGATTGTGACAATTCTGCCCCAACGTGCTTTCATCATGCCGCGCATACAAGCTTTGCTAAGGCGGAAAACTGAACTCAAGTTAGTTTGGATAATGTCGTCCCACTGATCATCTTTCATGCGCATCAGCAAGTTGTCGCGAGTAATACCCGCATTATTAACCAAAATAGCCGGTGCACCAAATTCAGTGGTGATTTCAGAGATCAGGCCAGTAATGCTTTCTGGCTCAGTGACGTTAAGCACTTTGCCACAACCTTTCAGGCCCAACTCTGCAAAATATGCGGAAATTTTCTCCGCGCCAGCAGCGCTGGTTGCAGTTCCAATAACCTGGTGACCTTCCCCAGCAAGCTTAATCGCGATTGCGCGACCAATACCGCGGCTAGCGCCAGTTACTAATGCAACTCTTTGCTCAGACATTTTGCTTTCCTATGTATTAGTTAACTAGTTAATGGGCAAAAGCCTTAGCCATTAACCATCGTAGTCATTTTTTCCAATCCAGCAGGTGTTTCAATGCTGCCGGCAGTCAAACCACGAACGATGCGCTTAGTTAAGCCAGACAAAACTTTGCCGGAACCACATTCAACCAGTACTTCAACGCCTAAACCATGCAAGGCCTCAACGGTTTCTACCCAGCGAACCGGTGAAAACAGTTGTTGCTCCAATGCCTGGCGAATTGAGTCAGCTTCTTGGCGAGGCTGCGCATCAACATTATGAATCACAGTGATTTCAGGCGTATTAAAAGTCAAAGCTGACATTTTCTCTGCCAGTTTTTCAGCAGCTGGTTTCATTAAAGCGCAATGAGAAGGGACGCTAACCGGCAGATCAACTACCTTTTTTGCGCCTAATTCTTTACAAGCTGCTGCCGCACGTTGCACCGCTGCTTTTTCACCAGCAATTACTACCTGACCTACAGCGTTGTAGTTAACTGCTGAAACCACATCGCCTTGCGCTTGTTCTGCGCAGGTTTGTTCAATCACAGCATTGTCTAAGCCGAGAATGGCCGCCATAGCGCCCTTTCCTTCTGGAACGGCTTGTTGCATTAACTGACCACGCAAGTGTACCAGCTGAATAGCTTCTTTAAAGTCAATCACACCAGCACATACCAAGGCGGAATATTCGCCTAAGCTATGACCGGCTAAAGCAACCGGTTGCTCGCCAGAGGTTTGCTGCCATACGCGATAAAGCGCAACACTGGCGGCCAGTAAAGCTGGCTGAGTATGCTGGGTTTGGCTCAGCATGTCGGCATCTTCCTGACATACCTGCCAAAGGTCATAACCTAATGCTTGCGAAGCTTCGGCAAAAACCTGCTGAACAATCGGCTGGCTCTCTGCCATTTCTGACAGCATGCCGAGGCTTTGTGAGCCCTGACCGGGAAATACAAATGCAAATTTAGTCATAATCGCAGTAGACCCTTATGGATTGGGCAATTTTTCTTCAATCCTGGCAGGTAGATCTTGACGCGCTTCGGTAATCGCGGTCTCGATCGCATGGTAGAAAGCTTTAACGCCTGCCCCACCATGGCTTTTTACCACAACGCCGCGCAAGCCAACTAGGCTGGCACCATTGTATTCATCAGGATTAATTTCACGGCTTAGTCGTTTTAAGATTGGCAATGCAAGCAAGCCAATCAGACGGCTGTAAATGCCGCGGTTAAACTGTTTTTTTAATACTTTAGCGATGAATTTAGCGACGCCTTCACTGGTTTTCAGTGCCACGTTACCAACAAAACCATCGCAAACTACCAGATCAATATCAGAATGATTAATCTGATTGCCTTCAATATAACCGGTGTAATTAAGGGATGATTCTTGCTCCAGCAAGGCAGATGCCTGCTTGACCACACTGTTACCCTTAATATCTTCAGAACCAATGTTTAATAGCGCTACTGTTGGATTGGGTTTGTTTTCTGTTTCAGAAATCAAAACTGAGCCCATTAGTGCAAATTGCAACAAATGTTCTGCCGTGCAATCAACGTTAGCCCCCAGATCCAGCACATGAGTGTGACTAATGGCTGTAGGAACTGTTGCAATAATTGCCGGACGATCGATACCTCTGATGGTTTTCAGCACGAAGCGTGAAACCGCCATTAAAGCGCCCGTATTCCCTGCGCTGACGCACGCAGCAGCCTTACCCTCTTTAACAAGGTTAATGGCGACTCTCATGGAAGACTGTTTTTTGCTACGCAAAGCGACCGAAACGGAATCATCCATTTCTACAACTTGCTCTGCGTGGTGAATGACCAGTCGGTCAGCGAAAGGGGTGTCAGGCAGCTCTGCCCTGAGTTTGTCTTCATGACCAACCAGGATCAGGCGAATATCAGGATATTTTTTGAGGATCTCTAGGGCAGCTGGGAGGATGATTCGGGGACCGTGGTCCCCGCTCATCGCGTCCAGCGCAATTGCTGGAGCCTGCAAGGCTTATTCTTCGGTGCTGCTAGGTTGGATAACCTGCTTGCCACGATAAAAACCTTCAGGACTCACGTGGTGACGCAGATGGGTCTCACCGCTAGTCTTGTCTACTGACAGAGCTTGCGTAGTCAGAGCATCATGAGAGCGGCGCATGCCACGCTTTGAGCGAGTTTTGCGGTTCTGTTGAACAGCCATTTATCTTACTCCTGAAAATATCAGTCTTCGCTTCTCAGCGATTTTAAAATTGCAAACGGATTATCTGATGTAGATTCCCGCTCATTCTTAACCGGTGTTTTATTAGCGTCACAAGTAAAGCTAATAAGGTCGCCGCATTCACCTTGTTCATGGCGATGAATCGGCGGTAAAGCCAGCAGTATCTCATCTTCAACCACTTGCCAAAGGGAGATCTCGCGATCAACCATTAACACCGGCTCAAGTCCTTCTGGTAGTTCAGGCTCGTCAGCTTCGGTAGTAACCGGGCTTACTGCAACCTGACCTTCCACAGAAAAATCAACCGGGCCGCCACAACGATGGCAAACCAGTTTCAACTGTGCCTTCATATCGCCACGAATGGCGATCTTTTTGCCTTCTCGACTAAAACTGAAACGTGCTTCTACTAAACCGTCAGTACTGTGCAAAAGCTCAGATAGGCGTTTAAGTGAAGAAAGTTCTATCCCACCGGCAGTATCGCGCTCCTTAAGAGCAAAGCGAACAGGATCCAGTTGGTCGAGTAGTATCTCTGATTTCATAGGCGCGGAATGATAGCGACTAGGCCTTGCCAACGCAATCGCTATCATGCATTTTCTGTGGCCAAATGATGATATTCGGACTTAGCACAATGACCGAAGTTAAAAACAACCGCCTAAGATTGGTTTTGGCGTCGTCCTCGGCTTATCGAAAAGCCTTGCTAGAAAAGCTTGTTAGCGATTTCGAAACGGCTTCACCGCAATTTGATGAAACATTAACTACCAATGAATCAGTAAAGGCTGCGGTTGGTCGATTGGCACAAGGAAAAGCACAATCTCTCAACAACCGTTTTGCTAATTCACTGATTATTGGCTCAGATCAGCTGGCATATTGTGATGGACAGATTCTAGGAAAGCCAGGCAACCACCAAAATGCCACACAACAACTACTTAGCGTTAGCGGTAAAGAAGTCATCTTTTACACCGGATTGTGCTTGCTCAATACACAAACGGGTCAAGCTCAAGTATCAGTAGAAACATTTCACGTTGGTTTTCGTCAGTTGGATGAAGCTGAAATTGATCGTTATCTAAAAAAAGACCAGCCTTATGATTGTGCTGGCAGCTTCAAATGTGAAAGTGCAGGCATTAGCTTGTTTCGCTATATGCGTGGAGATGATCCTAATACTTTGGTTGGCTTGCCGTTAATTCGGTTATGCGAAATGCTGCGCCAAGAGGGATATGCTTTATCTTGATTACCATAAAAACAATCACTTTTTTGACGAAATTCACAGTTTGAACTCAAAGACGGCTTCATCTGCGATTTATTCACTAAGCATGCCTACTTTCAATCGTATTTTTGTGTGACTGGACTACGTTGACTTCAGCAACTCTAAATAACCTTGGAATTAACGTGGAAATTAACAACCCCCTCATCGAGTGGAGCGACTCATGCCTGACGGGGATAGCCAGGATAGATGCCCAGCATCAAGGGTTAGTTAGTGGCTTAAATTCACTCGGGTATTTAGCTCTTAAGCAGAAATTCAATGCTAAAAAGTTTATCCAAGAATTAGATTGCTTGATTCGCTGCTTTAGTGAGCATTTTGCTGAAGAAGAAAAAGTGATGCTTAATTTTGAATATGAGGAAGATCGCGAGCACAGAGATCGGCATTCTGAAATTTTAAAAAAATTATTTAATTTAAGAGTTAAGGTGTTAATAACCTCTGACTTTAAAAGCAACTATCTTCTTAAGTCGCTAAAAATTTTTAAGTTGTTTCTCGAGGATGATATCAAGGTTACTAAAGATATAAGCGCGAACTCTAAACAATCAAGCATTAAAGCAGAGTAGCTAATAGAAAATGTCGCACCAGCATCCGGCTTCTTTGCGAAATACATTGCGCCCCTGAAATAAAAAAAGCAGAGCGATTAAGCTCTGCCTTTAAATTTTCAACCATCAAATCTTAGCGAATACGGGTTTCACTATTGGCAGAAAATTGTGCCAGACCAGTAGCCATAGCTTGCGCCACGCCTAAACCTACTTTCTTGGCAAAGCGTTCAAATACATCTTCTTGCTGGGTGTAGTTAACAATACGTTCTTCACCAACAACATCTCGAGCCACTTGACCTGTGCTCTTTAAACCGTCAATCAAACCAAGCGCTAAGGCATCTTCACCAGACCAAACTAAGCCTGAGAAAATTTCCGGGCTTTCTTTTAAACGATCACCGCGACCTTCACGAACCACGCTAATAAATTGCTGGTGTATGGTTGCCACCATTTTTTCAGCGAAGGCTTTTTGTTTGCTAGATAACGGTGAGAACGGATCAAGGAAGCCTTTGTTTTCACCTGCAGTAATTAACCGACGTTCAACACCAAGTAGTTTCATGGTATCGACAAAGCCAAAGGTGTCCATCAGGACGCCAATTGAACCGACCAAGCTTGCCTTGTCGGCATAAATTTCGTCGGCACCTGCTGCCACATAATAAGCCGCACTAGCCATGGTTTCATCGGCAACTACATATAGCTTTTTATCTGGGTATTCAGCTTTGAGTCTTTTGATTTCATCAGAAATTCGGCCAGCCTGAACGGGGCTGCCGCCAGGACTGTTTACTCGCAAAATAACTGCTTTGGAATTTGGGTTAGCAAAAGCTTTACGTAGGCTGCTGCTTAAATCGTCAGCAGTAACCGGGCCATCGGGCATGATCGCGCCTTGTAGCTCAACTAATGCAGTATGGGGTCGAGTCACCGGACGATCTTCAGAACCCGGTGATGCGGAAACCATAAAGCCCAAAATAATAAACAAATAAGCGAAGGTTAATGTTTTGAAAAATATACCCCAGCGACGACTGCGTTTTTGCTCGTCAAGTGCGTTGGATGCTAGTTTTTCCAATGCTTGGCGCGCCCAATCATCTTGCCCATGGATTGGTCCTTGAGGTTGTTGCATAGAACCTCCGTCATTTGGATTCATTTATTATTTCCTTTGTTAAATATTGGGCTGCGCCATTGTACGAGCCATTCAGTCGCAATTTGTGCAACTGCTGAGCATCATCAGTGTAAGCGTCAGCATATTGCGCAAACTGAAATTTTTCAAAAGCGCCGTAACTTACTCCAATTGCTGCGACCCAGCGGGTGATCCGGACAAGATTATTTTTCCAGTCGTTCTAACACTTGAAGTAACTGAGGGTCATAGTCAGCTTCAAAGCTCACTCGGCGTTCATCTGCCGGATGATTAAACTCCAACTTGGCCGCATGCAAGAACAAACGTTTCAAGCCTTTCTGTTCCATGGTCTGGTTAAATTGTTCCCGGCCATATTTGTCATCACCAGCAATTGGAAATCCGACATGCTGGCAATGGACGCGAATTTGGTGGGTACGGCCTGTTAGTGGTGCAGCTTCCATTAAATTGGCATTAGGGTAATGCTTCAACACCCGAAAACGAGTTTCAGATGGCTTGCCTTCATCGCTTACCTTAACCATCCGCTCACCAGAGCGGGTTAAAAATCGCAGCAAAGGCGCTTTAACCGTTTTGCGGTCGGCTGGCCAATCAGAACGAACCAAGCAGTGGTAGCGCTTGTTCATTTTTTTCTCGCGCAATTGTTCTTGTAGCGAGCGCAAGGCAGAACGGCGTTTGGCAATCACCATGCAACCTGATGTTGGTCGATCCAGCCGATGAACTAGCTCCAGTGATTTGGCATTGGGGCGTAGCTGGCGAAATGCTTCGATTACCCCAACCACAATGCCGCTTCCGCCATGAGAAGCCATGCCCGAGGGTTTGTTCAACACCAGAAAATAGTCATCTTCATAGATGATTTTGTCTTCAAGGAAGGCAATTTGCTGCAATGGCAGGCTTGGCTTGTCATCTTTAGCAGCCATTCTGACCGGCGGAATGCGGATTTCGTCGCCTGCCTGAATTCGATATGGTGCCTTCACTCTTTTTTTGTTTACCCTAACTTCGCCTTTTCGAAGAATGCGGTAGACCAGCGTTTTAGGAACGCCTTTAAGGAAATTAATAAGATAGTTATCAATTCTCTGACCTTGATACTCTTCATCAATGATAACTTTTTGCACTTGTGTGCGAACGCTCTGCAACTCCGAACTCATTAACCTACTATCTCTGATGCAGCTAAAGTTTTACTGCTATTGAAAGCCTGCTATATTAGCCGAGCCTGACTGCAACTCCAATTATGAGTTTGAGGCATCAGGCCGCAGGATGAAGATTCCCTGCACTAAGACAACAAAGTACATATTGCTTCAGCAATAAAAAGAAGCATGTACATGTAGGCGAAAAGCCCAGCTGCCGCAAGTTTTAATGCGGCCCTATAAACCTGGCCTTGACAGGTTTGATGCGAAGCAACCATCCGTGGGGCTAAGCCAGAATTTTTGATGCCTGTTGACGCGAAGCGCGACGGGGTCAGCAGTAGGCACGACAAAACCTGCTGCATGTGATGACGAAACTAAAAATAAGAGTAGTTTTGACGTCAGACGTCCTCTGGCAAGCGGCAGTGACTTCTTTATAAAGGTCGCCGTGTTCCCCCCAGGATGGTCTATGTAATTAATGCCGCGCATCCCCCAAGGCATAGTTTGAGACCAAACTAGATGAAACGTATGTTGATAAATGCAACCCACCAGGAAGAGGTGCGCGTTGCAATGGTTGATGGCCAACGGTTGTATGACCTAGATATCGATGCACCTGGCCGTGCACAAAAAAAAGCCAATATATACAAAGGTAAAGTAACGCGCATTGAGCCAAGTCTTGAAGCTGCATTCGTTAACTACGGTGCCGATAGACATGGTTTCCTTCCGTTAAAAGAAGTGGCCCACGAATATTTTCCTAGCAAGGATTTTCAGGGACGTCCCAGCATTAAGGACGCCTTGAGAGAAGGCCAGGAAATCATCGTACAGATTGACAAAGAAGAACGCGGTAGCAAGGGTGCAGCATTAACCACCTTTGTGAGTTTGGCTGGTTCTTTTATTGTTCTGATGCCTAATAACCCACGTGCTGGCGGTATCTCTCGTCGCATTGAAGGTGAAGAAAGAACTCAGATTCGTGAAGCACGTGAATGCCTGAACATTCCTGACGGCATGGGCTTGATCGTACGTACTGCTGGTGTTGGCCGTAGCGCCGAAGATCTGCAATACGATCTGGAAATTCTTTTGAACCTGTGGGGTGAAATTGGCAAGGTGGTCGCGGGTCGTTCCGCACCTTTCTTGATTCATCAAGAAAGCGATGTAACTATCCGTGCAATAAGAGATTATTTGCGAATAGATGTCGGTGAAATCTTGGTCGATAGTCAAACTGCCTATGATAAAGCGCGTGCGCATATCTCACGGGTACGTCCTGACTACTTGAACAAGGTCAAGATGTACCAGGACACCACGCCGCTATTTAGCCGTTTCCAGATTGAAAGTCAGATCGAAACTGCCTTTGAACGTGAAGTTCGCCTGCCTTCTGGCGGTTCGGTAGTGATCGATCCAACTGAAGCGCTGATCTCTATTGATATCAACTCTGCCCGGGCAACCAAAGGTAGTGATATCGAAGAAACGGCACTTACAACTAACTTGGAAGCTTGTGACGAGATTGCTCGGCAGTTGCGTTTGCGCGACATCGGCGGTTTGATCGTTATTGACTTTATCGATATGGGCCCTACCCGCGCACAGCGTGAAGTCGAAAATCGGATGCGTGATGCACTGCGCATGGACCGGGCTCGAATTCAGGTTGGTCGTATCTCTCGCTTTGGTTTGTTGGAAATGTCGCGTCAGCGGCTGCGCCCTTCTTTGGGTGAGTCCAGCAAGATCGTTTGCCCACGCTGTTCTGGCCAAGGCACCGTTCGTGGAGTTGAATCTTTGAGCTTATCTATTCTTCGATTAATCGAAGAAGAAAGCATGAAAGAAAAAACCACACAAATTCGTGCGATTGTTCCGGTTGAAGTCGGCACCTACCTGCTGAATGAAAAAAGATCAGAACTAGCTGCGATAGAAAAGCGTAAGCAAGTATCTGTTTTAGTGGTGCCAAACCCTCACATGTTAACTCCTGAATATGAAGTTCAGCGGTTACGTGAAGATGGTTTGATTGCTGAAGATGATGGTCCTTCTTACAGCTTTGCAGAAGCACCTGAGTTACCAGAGATTTCTCCGGTAATGCAACCAGAAAACATTGGTCGTGATGAGCCAGCAGTTAATCAAGCTGCGCTGGTCGCACCTATTGCCAAGCCAGTAATGAAAATCCCTACTGCAGTGCCTGCCGCCAAAGCCGGTAAGCCTGGTTTGTTTAGCCGCATTTGGTCAGCAATTGTTGGTGAAGCAGAAGAAGCTCCGGCTAAACCTGCCAAGCCTGCCAATAAACGCAATACAAATGATCGAAATGATCGCGGCAATCGTAACAAGCAAGGCCGTGGCAATAATCGTGATCGTCAGCGCAATAATGATCGTAATGGCGACCAGAACAACCAAGATCAGGACGGTCAAAAGGCACGTCGCCAAAATAATCGCAAGCAGCCAGTTGCTCCGCAAGATAAAGAGCAAACTGAAGCGCAACAGCAAGATGGACGTCGTAGCCGCAACAACCGTAAGCCGCGCCAGCAGAATTCAGGTCAACCTGAAACGAATAATGCACCGATGCAGCAAGCGCAGCCTGAACAGGAAGTGCGCGAAAACAACGGTCGTCGCAACAACCGTCGTCGTAATAGCAAACAAGATGATCAGCCGCAGCAGCAGGATTTGCAAAGCCCGGCAGTTCAGAATAATGCAGAAGTCGATTTCGAGCCGCTCCAAGCGCAGGAAAAGCCTGAGCGTCGCCGCAATCAACGTCGCAATCAGCAAAAATCAGATGAAAGTCTGCAGCCAGTTGAAGCGAATGCAGTTGAGCCGGAAGCAACTGAATCAGCTGAAAGCCAACAAGAGCGCCGTGAAAACGGTCGTCGTCGTCGCCGCCAAACCAGAAAACCACAGGTTGATGGCCAGCAGCAAGACGGCCAAGTTGTTGAACAGCAAACTGAGAAACCATCAGAAATCACCTTCACGGTTGATGATGAAGAGCCAGCCGCAATGCCAGCTCGTGAACCTCGCGAGCACCGTCAGCCACGCCAGCGTCGTCATCCACGACAAAAGGCCAGCAGACACCCTGCTCCTGAGTTAGATAGTTCAGAGCGCAAAGAAGTGGCGAGCGAGTCGGTTTCGGTTGAAAAGAAAGCGTTCAATCCTGAGCAAATGCTACACGCTGATGTACCGCCAGCAATGGTCAATAAGCCAGCGCAAGTGGTAAACAAGCCCCGGCCAAAACCTGTAGCGAAAGCTGAAGTTGTTGAAGCAGTAGCAAAACCTGCTGAAAAGCCGGTTGCGCCTAAAAAGCCTGCTGCCCCAGCATCTAAGCAGGTTAGAACCAGAAGGCCTCAAGCTTCGTCTGAAAAACCAGCAGTTGAAGCTCAGCCAGCACAGGTTTCTCGGCCAGCGGCTGCACCAGTTCAGGTTGCTAGTAAGCCAGCAAATTCAGCGATGCGTCAGATAAAGACCAGTCGTTCTGATGCGCCTGTAACTCAAGCGACTGCAGCACCGATTGCTCAGCCTGCTTCAGTGCCAGCATGGAAGAAGCAAAGGCAAAAGCCTGTTGCTACTGCAGCACCTGCAGCAATGAAACAAGTTAAAACCCGTGCTGAAAATGCCTAACGGTTAATGATTACTGTCGAAGCCTAGTTAATAGGCTTCGACAGCCATCTTCTACCAGATCCATCACATGATCAAAGCCGCCATTACCGCCAAAATATGGATCCGGCACTTCATCTTCCTCCTGCGACGTACCATTCAGAAATAATTCAACCTTGTGCTGTAGATTTTCCGGGCACATTCGCTGCAACTTGCTCAAATTCGAACGATCCATTGCCAAAACCAAATCAAATAGCTCGAAATCTTCGTTAGTTACCTGTCGCGCTCTTAGTTGGGTTAAATCGTAACCTCGCCTGCGTGCGGTTGCCGCAGTCCGAGAGTCAGGAGATTCGCCAATATGCCAGGCATCAGTGCCAGCAGAATCGCAACTGATATCATCTTGATCTGACAGCATTTTTCTGAAAACACCATCGGCAGTGGGAGAACGGCAAATATTGCCCATACAAACAAAAAGTACCTGTTTCATAGCGCTCACTAAATGGTCATATAACTTGTCTTACAGTATTTAAACGCCTCTGTTATAGTCCAGCGCATTGATAAAGAGGACAAAGATCCTCGGTTGCTGGAGTCAACTTTGCGTTTTTCCTATAAGGCGATTGTTGTTTCGGTTGTGGCAGCCATAGCAGGTTATGGTATCTGGCTGTTGGCAACTGACTCAGGTGATGGCTTAAAAGCGATCACACAATTTTCTCCCTGGTTGGTGTTATGGGTCAGCTTGCTGTCAATTGCCAACTATTTACTGCGTTTTTTTCGCTGGCAAGGTTTCCTGCGACAGGGGGATTATGCGGTTCCTCCGTTAAAAAGCCTTGGCTATTATCTAGCTGGCTTCGCTCTGACGACCACACCGGGTAAAGCAGGTGAAGCGGTTCGCAGTCTCTATCTTGAAAAACATCAAGTGCCGGTCACTAATAGTTTGGCAATGCTAGTGGTTGAACGGGTGCAAGACCTCCTTGCAGTATTGCTTCTAGCCAGCTTTGCCATTTTACGTTTCCCTGAATATGCCGCTTTTGGTTATGCCGCCCTGGTGTTGTTATCCGGCTTGATCTTTCTAATGCTGTCGCAAAAATGTCAGCATTTAGCAGAAAAAATCATTAATCGAATTCCAATTAGCTGGGTCAATCGGCTGGGTTTTCGTGTGCTAGATATTTTAAAACAAAGCAATCAATTGCTTGGCCCCGTCCGGCTATTACAAGGACTATTAATTGGAATAATTGCCTGGGGACTAGAAGCTTTAGCACTCGGCATTATTGTTGAAGCAACCGGCAACACCATCGATTATTCCCTAGCAGCTGGCATTTATGCATTAGCCATGTTGGCAGGTGCCCTGTCCTTTCTGCCTGGCGGCTTAGGTAGCGCAGAGGCAGTTATGTATGGATTGCTACTGGCTAGCGGCGTTGATTCGGCCAATGCAACCGCCGCAACACTGATTTCTCGCTTGACCACTTTATGGCTAGCGGTTGTCATAGGATTAATCACCTTGCTGATTATTCATGGCAAACTGCCCCAAATAATAAGAAGAAAAAGCTATGAATAAGCAGTATCTCAGCTCAGCTTGTGCCCGTTCAGTTGATCACCCGGTGTGTGTCGACTTGGATGGCACACTCATTCATTCCGATATGCTGTTAGAAAGTCTGGTTCGGGCGTTAAAACAAAAGCCCTGGCTGGTTTTCTTTTTGCCGATGTGGCTAGCTCGCGGCAAGGCATATTTAAAGTCACAGCTTGCAAGCATCGGCAAACCCGATCCATCGGTGCTGCCCTATGACCAAAGAATAATTGGTTATCTCAAGCAGCAAAAAGCCCAAGGTAGAAAGCTGGTGTTGGCCAGTGGCAGTCACCATTCGTTGGTGCAACCAGTGGCGGATCATTTGCAGCTGTTTGATGAAGTGCTGGCCAGTGATGATAAAACCAATCTGACCGGCACCAATAAAGTCACTCTGTTAAAAGAGAAGTACGGCGACCAGCAGTTTGATTACATCGGCAATGACCGAGCTGACTTAAAAGTTTGGCCCCATGCGGCCGGTGCATTAATTGCCAACGCCAGCCAAAGTGTTAAATCTGCCGCGGCTGATCTGCAGTTTGTTGAAGAATTTCCGGCACCCGACAAACAAGCAGCCAAAACTTTTTTTAAAGGCATCCGAATTCATCAATGGGTAAAAAACCTGCTGGTGTTTGTTCCTTTAATGACTTCCCATCAACTCAACCTGCTGACATTTAGCCAATCTGTGTTGGCATTTATTGCTTTTGGATTTTGTGCTTCCGCAGTTTATCTCATTAATGATCTGATGGATCTAGACTCAGATCGCCATCACCACAGCAAATGTAATCGGCCACTCGCCTCGGGCAAAATGTCAATTATGCAGGGCGTATTACTCACCCCTGTGTTTATGCTGATCTCGGCATTAATCTGCATTTCTTTGCCAATGCAGTTTGCTTGGGTACTCGGTGCTTATTTCGTTGTCACCATGGCCTACTCATTACGGCTGAAAAAAACCGAGCTGATTGATGTGCTGCTATTAGCAGGCTTGTACACTGTGCGAGTAGTTGCTGGCGCTGCGGCTATATCAGTTGAGTTGTCTTTCTGGCTACTGGCATTTTCAATCTTTCTGTTTTTCTCTCTGGCGATGATCAAACGTTTATCTGAACTAGATAAATTGCAGCAAGATCAGGGCGAACAAACAGAAAGCCCAATCAAAGAAAAAGCCCGTGGCCGGGGTTATGTGATTGCAGATATTCAAATTTTACAGATTATGGCGGCCACTAGCGGTTATTCGGCGGTGGTGGTATTGGCGATGTATATCAACAACAAAGATATTATGTCGCTCTACCCTTCTCCGCAGCTGTTATGGGCGCTTTGCCCAATCGTTTTATTGTGGATCAGCCGAATGCTATTACTCACCAGTCGCGGTGAAATGAATGAAGATCCAGTGGTATTTGCCATCCGAGATCGAATTAGCTGGGTGCTAGGCGGCATTGCCGGCGTTGCCTTGATTGCTGCAACCTTAGGGCTGTAAATGAATTCCTGGTGAGAATGATAGCGCTTGCTTTGAAATCTCAGAGCGAGCAATTTGCTCCGGCTCTGTCATCCCGAGCAAAGATGCCGGAATCCATGCGCCATGGATGGTAACTACAGAATTAGAACAGAATCATGCGTATTTTCTGAACACGTTAGTAAAACTAAAAAAATGGCTGATAAAAAATTCAGCTAAATAAGAATAATTTAACAGGAGCTGTCCCTGATGCAGGATCTGAGTTGGGGTCGATTATTTGACCAACAAACGCAAGATTTTCAGGAATTGCCGTGGCGCTTTTCAAAAGTGCCACCAGATATCGACTGCTGGTTGCCTTGGGGGAATGGTCGTAGTTATGGCGATTTACCGTTAAATCCACAAGGCAGTCTGATCAGCACCCAACAGCTGAACCACTTAATCAGTTTTGACCCAATCTCCGGCCGATTAAAGTGTGAATCGGGCGTTACCCTAGAGCAAATTATTCAGCTGGTCTTGCCCTGGGGCTGGTTTTTACCGGTCACACCCGGCACAGCAAAAGTGACCCTTGGCGGTGCGATTGCTAATGATGTTCATGGCAAGAACCATCACCATCAAGGCTGTTTTGGTAACCACATTTTGCAATTTGAACTGGTTCGCAGCGATCGGCGCTTAGTTTGTTCCCCTGAAAAAAATAGCGATTTTTTTTCAGCGACTATTGCTGGCATGGGTTTAACTGGCTTAATTAGTTGGGCTGAAATTCAGCTCATGCGAGTGCCCGGCTCTTGGTTATCGACTGAAACCATTCGCTATCAATCACTTGATGACTTTTTAACCATTAATCAACAATCAAAAGATTGGCCCTATACCGTTGCTTGGGTTGATAGCATGGCAACAGGAAAACAGCTGGGCCGTGGCGTTTATATGCGTGGCCGCCATATTGCCCATCAGGCAGATGCTGCCAACAAAAAAGACAAATTAGATATTCCGTTAAATTTCCCTAACTTTGCTTTGAATAAATTTTCAGTCGCGGCATTCAACCAGCTTTATTACTACGGCCACCCGAGCAAATCTGAAATCAGCCATTACCGACCTTTTTTCTACCCGTTAGATGCGATTAATCGCTGGAACCGAATTTACGGCAAACGTGGTTTTTACCAATACCAATGCGTCGTTCCTAAGCAAAGCCCGCAGGCAGTGGTAGAGATTTTAAAAACCATCGCAAAATCTGGCCAAGGATCATTCCTGACCGTATTAAAAGAATTTGGCGATATTGCATCACCGGGCATGTTGTCCTTTCCCATGCCGGGCATTACCTACGCACTAGATTTTGCCAATCGCGGTAGCGAAACCAAGAAATTATTTAAACGATTAGATGCCATAGTCGCCGAAGCCGGTGGCCGGTTATATCCGGCAAAAGATGCAGCGATGAGTGCTGAGTTTTACCAGCAAAGCTATCCGAACTGGCAACAATTTGAAAAATTTATCGACCCTAAAATAAGCTCGGCCTTCTGGCAACGAGTCATGGGCAACAAATAATTCACGTAGGTTTGATAAGCCGCAGGCGCAATCAGACAACAATTAACTTTGAGTTTTAAATGTCTGATCGTCAAACCTACTATCGAATTTGAATATAAAAACAAAAGAGCGCAGCTCTTTCGATGGATATAACAATGAAAACCAATTTAATATTTGGTGCTACTTCGGCGATTGCACAAAAGGTCGCACAAAAACTAGCACAAAGAAATGAAAGGCTATTACTGATCGGTCGCAATGAAGAAAAACTACAAGTGATTGCCGATGATTTAACCGCGCGTGGCGCTAACCAAGTTGATTTCGCTTTAATCGATTTAGCAGAAGTAGATCAAATTCCTCAGCAAATAGAAGCATTTTTGCAATTCAAAAAAATCGAGCATATTGACCGAGTGTTAATTGCCCATGGCACCCTTCCGGATCAAGCCGACATTGCAGATAGTTGGCAGAAAACCGATCAAGCGCTGCGGGAAAATGGCACCAGTGTCATTGCCATATTAGCAACCTTGGCGGAAAAATTAGAACAACAAAAGAGTGGCCAAATTGCGGTTATCTCCTCAGTTGCGGGTGACCGAGGTCGTCAAAGTAATTACGTTTACGGTAGCGCAAAGGCGCTGGTCACGGCTTATTGCCAAGGCTTGCGCAACCGGTTGGCAAAATCCAATGTTCAGCTGTTAACCATCAAACCCGGTTTTGTTGATACGCCAATGACTGCAGCTATAGCTAAAGGCGGGCCGCTTTGGGCAAAGCCTGAGCAAGTTGCCGATGACATTTTAAATGGTCTAGATAAAGGCAAAAATGAAATCTACACCCTGTGGTTTTGGCGCTTCATTATGATGATTATTAAATATATTCCCGAGCCAATTTTCAAACGATTGAGTTTGTAGCTGGTAAATTTTCATTATTGCCTCCCAAGGTTGCACGGAGCGCTATGCGCGACCTGCAACTTTCGGGGGTGGCCGTGAATACCAGACGGAAATTTAATAGTTAAATATCGGCCAATAAAAAAACCAAATATTCACAAAAGGTTAACCGGCATCCCTAGTCAAAGCGGTACTATTAAATAGTCACTTTTAAGGGAGCAACGATGATGGATATTTTCACTACCCGACCAGAAACCCGCTATGGCTGTCCGGCTGCTGACCAGATTCTGATCAATCGTTGCTACACCGTCGGCTATTCGTATTATTTCCGGCAAGCCAAATGGGCAATTGAAATTGTTGATCCGGATAAAAAAGATCTCGAAGAAGTAGACCGTACCGATAATTTCCGTCCGGATTTTCGAGTACCTAAAAACTTCCGCGCCGATTTATCTGATTATCGGCGTAGTGGCTTTGATCGTGGCCATTTGGTAGCCAGTGCCAACCAAAACGACGAACAATTACAAAATAGCGAAACCTTCCTGCTCTCGAATATGTCGCCCCAAGCACCTGGCTTTAACCGACGAATTTGGCGTGAACTAGAATCTGCGGTTCGCCAGCTAGATTCACAGCCAGATGTGCTGGAAACCTATGTCATTTCAGGGCCCATTTTTGATTTTGAAACGCCTATTCAAATGATTGGCCGAGCAGATGACGCTGGCTATAGCGTTCCGGTACCTAGTCATTTCTTTAAATGTGTTTTGGCAGAACGCACTAGCGGCAAGTTACATATGTGGGCATTTGAGATGGAAAATGACCAGCTGCAAGGCAGTCTGGCTGACTATAGAAAACCTACTAGCTACATTGAAATGCGAGCCGGTATTTTGCTTTGGGATCGGTTGACCGGGCCTGAAGTTGATCGAGAAAAGCATAAGGTTCGGGGAGTATGGTAGGTGTGATTAGTCTCTTTTCTTGCCCTTGACTCCTGTTTCGATTGTCATTGATTCAATTAAGAAAGGTAATGCTATGCTCAGCATTACCTTTCTTAAACTAACGATTTTTACTGGGTTCCCAGCATGCCATTTTCTCGCACTCGCATACTCCTCAGTAAAATAACCAGTAAATCCTCATTGGTTATACCGACCGCTACCAATTCTGGGAAATCCGCCACATTAACGCTGCCGCTTATTCGCATGTAAGGTAATCGCGTTGAACCGGCTTTAGCATCGCTAGCCACCCATTTGTATTCTAGAATTGAATCGTCGTAGCGACCGGGGCTAACAAATAATCGCCCTGCTCTGCCGCCAACCGTCAAGTGTTCACTAGCAAACAAGCTGACCAGACCGGCGCTGTAGCCCATTTTTTTATCCAAACTTTGCCAATGCTGCTTGGGGAAAGCAATAAACTCAAAAGTAAATTTGGTTTCTTTACCATTGGTATAGGTAATTTGAAAATATTCATCGTCTAATGCTTTTTCGGTATTTAACAACAACTGGTTGTTCAGGCAAATCCCTAGTTGATTGTGGGGCCAGGGTTGATATGCCATTTGATTGGCGCGTTGTTTGTAACGTTCAAGATGCTCTGCATATTTTTCTCGATAGCGTTGGTCTGAGTAATCAAACTCTACTGTTTTAGCATCAATCTCTACCGCCATATTTAAGAAATTTTTAAGACCAAAAGTTTTGAAAATGTACCCATCGCCCGGCTTTCCTGGATGAAAGCGTATGAAATAAGAAAGTATGCTCAAATCATCAGAAAAAAGTTTATTAAAATACTTAGGCTCATTAAATCTTTCAGATCGTTTCTTTTCAATGCGATTAGCCCAATCTTTTTTTCGCTCAATTCCATCATAGAAACCTATCTTTTTGGCTTTCTTTAATGATGGGTCACTAATGACAACCTTTACCAAGCTATCTTTATATCTTGCAACGGTATAATAACTATCTGATGGTAAGTCCATTTGATACCGGCTAATACAAGTAGATTGAAAAAGGTGTTTGAATTCCATTTTGTTGATTCCCTTGGCCGTACATCCTATTGAAATAAAAAATATTGTAATTAAACCTAAAAATGTTTTTTTCATAGGCCTTTGCTCTGCTGATCAAATAAATGTACTTGCTTCCATAGCAACTCAGTTAGTTTAACCATCACATTTTCGCTATCAAAAAATAGCTGGTGCTCTTGGTCAAGATCCAACGGGAACTTGCGACTGCTTAATACATCAGGGTATTTACCGGCACCTACATGTACCGTGCCGTCGCCCGGGGCATTGGCAGGTTGTAGTTGAAAATGAATATTGGGAGGTGGGAGGTGGGAGAACACGATTTAGCAGAACATTTTCATGACCATCACTAAAACGTGACTGTCGCCATGCTTGGCGATAACGAACCACATAATCAGTCATTGATTGCCGATCGGTCAGCTGTAAGTTGCCTTCACCTAAAGAGTAACGATCATTTTGCTGCTCAAAAATTTGCCAATTATGCGGCAAACCTTCAGGGGCTTGTGCTGCGTACCAAATACATTGGTCATATGAAGGAAATTCTTCATTATTTCCATACAGAAGTTTTGTATTAAAATGAAATTTATTAGATAGCCGACTATGAAACTGATATACCTTGAATATTCTTTGCTCATAATCATCAGATGTTTCTTTATTAAAAACGAAACCACTTGCTGGCATCAGTAATTTTGGCTGAATCAAGCTATACCAAGTTGAAGTATCCTTATAAAAATCAAATATCTTCTCACCTGGATACTGCTGACTGATTGATATAGCGTCCTGCTCTTCAATTTGAATTTTAAACCAGTCATGGTTGCCGTTTTTATCTTTGTAATACTGATTAGGCAATAACTCTAAGGCGCCCTGACAATAACCAACCACTGCGGTTACTTCTGCTGCATTTATTCCCAGCGCCAGCCCCGAAGGAAAACCATAACCGCAACGAGTATTTATATAAGTTGCCGGGCTGCCATGGGTTGGCATTGCACCGTGAATCACCGCATCAAAATCAGCACCTTCAAGAATGGCCGCAGCACGGCTCGCATACCCCCCCATAGAATGACTGACCACAATAATTTTTACATTATCTTGTTCAACTGAATATTCTTCGACGAGCTCTTTTTTGATTGCTTCTATTCGGCTTTTAAGTCGCTCTCCCGACTTTTGGTTGCTCAACATCCAGTTGTAGCCCACAGCGTAAGTTTCAAAATTCCAATTATGAAATTGAGAGCCTAGCTCGGACGAAACCCAACTATTTAACCAGCTAAGAAAGCGTCCATAACTTCCCCAAAGCACTTCACCCCATCCTTGTTGGCGCCGCCGTTCAATGTCTCGAGGTTGTATCGATGTGAATGTTGTAAAGTAACTCTCGGTTCCTCGATCCACTTGTAACAGCGCATTATTTCGATCGGTTGCACCAGGTTCGGCATTCACTAACATCTGTTTTCGATCATCAGGACCTGACAATAACAAGCTGCCTAAATGCCAAATAGCACGGACTTTTCGCCAATTTTGTTTACCACCCTCCAGCTTTCTAATTTCTTCATTATCTTCATATTGCAATTGAGGCTGAAGCTTCAAATGATGGCTCGCCCGTTTTGCAATATTTCCCGCTGAATCTGCTGATTGAACGCCTGAACTTTTGCCTATCGCATTACGCAACTTAAGTTGCATATAGCGATTTTGCTGCTCTCGCTGTGCCATTAGCCAACCGGTTGGGTTGCTGCCCGTTCCCACTGCTGGGTCCCAAACAACGGTTTCTTTTTCGGTATTAAATAGCCGTGACCCCATAATGCCCGGCACAAAAACCAGTCCGACCACGCTCTTTCGCTTGCAGCTACAAGGTATTCCGTAATGTTGATGCATATAACCGTCCTTGGTTCCAATGCATAATCAATGAATTTAATACTTTAGCGAATTCGAAAATGGTTTGTCTGTAGGAGATTTACCTGAAGTGACGTGAGACATTGGCTATTGATGGACTTTCAATATGTGCCGATTATTTTCACTGGGAGCGCGGGCCGGCCGCCTAAGCTCCCAGTAGAGCTGCTAGTTGAACTATACCTAACGGCGAATCAACTTGAAGGTCTGATTCTTGCCAATGCTATTTGAACCCGCACTTAGCCCAGCACTGCCACCAAAATCAGCACGCAAATACTTACCATTATCGGCTTTCAATGCCAGCGAGTTATTTCCAAGATCAACCAATGTGAATGACCCAGCAGAGCTAATGTTGTCGCTTGATGCTTTTAATGTACCGAGTAAATATGAATCAAGCGCTACATAGTGGCCGTCGAATGCTTGAATTGCATACTGACCATTTTCAAGTGCTTTAAGGGTGTAGCTTTCCCAAGTACCCATTTGATCAGAACCGGCAGAAATAAAGCTATTGCCGCCACTCATGCTGCGCATGTAATAACCATTGGCGGTTTTAAAATGTACAATATCGCCCACAAAAGGAAATGCAGCGCGTAGTGGCTGACTTTCAGTTGGGTAACTAAAAACGCCTCGTGCTGCGTAATGGTCAGATAAATCCCATTCGCCCCAAAGTGCGTCGGTCATTGTACGTGGCGCAAAAATCTCTTGGTAAGCACTGTTTGGCTGCAAGTGATTATTCGAAGTTAATGTGTAATCAAGGAATTGCACATAAGGCTGTTTGGCCCAAAAGTTAGTATCTGCATCATAAGAGAAACCATGGCCGCGGTTTGCGGGTTCAGTTGCACCAAGAACCGCTTCTAAATAATCTCGGTCTTCAGCCAGGTCAATTTTATTTACATTAAAGTCACCCGCCATAATCACAGGCTCATCGGCAGGAATGTTCAAACTGCGAATGTACTCGCCCATTTGTTGTAATTGAGCTAAGCGCATATTGCGATTGGCATCATCGTCTTCTGACTGGGTATGCGTTGCAAAAACGTGGTACGGATTACCTTGCTTGTTGATTTTTAAATAAATCACACCGCGGGTTGCTGCACATTGAATGCCGTTACAAACGGTGTATTTAAAGCTGTCTTCAACAGAAATAGGCCAGCGCGATAAAATCCGAGTACCCGAGCCCATCAGTTTTCCAACGGTAAATACATCAGAAGATTGGTAAGGATATTCCGTGCGCAGCTCATTCAACAGTTGCGTGGTTTGAATATGATCAAAAACCTCGGTCAATACCAGCGCATCATAACCTGCCATTACGGCAGGCATTTGGTTTAAACGGCTATCGACTTTTTTAGAGCCAAAGATAGTAGTAGCCCAAATATTGTAACTTAAAACATTAAACTGATTGGCCTTGCCAAGCGCCGGTTTTTTATCCTGTTCATGCAGCACATACGTCAGCTTGCCGCCTTTACCGAGGTTCTCTGCATTAAACGCCAAGGTGTTTTTATCGCCGGCCAATATCGTGTTAAAACGTTGAATATTAGCGTTGGTTTGTGGCGCTACCAATAAGTCAGATGTATTGGCACCAAAACTTAAATTGGTTCCTTGAGTTTGCTGAGTCAGATTAATCTGATAATTGTTGCTGGATAGCTGAATATTCAAGCGGCTATCGGCACTCGCGTTGCGAGTAACTTTAGCCAGGGTAGCGCTGGCCAGCGGGCCTAGTTCAGTGATCTTTTGCTGAACTTGAGCGTTGCCAGAAACAACTACCTGCAAGGTATCTGGCGTGCTATTAGTGAAAACAATCTCGGTATCAAGGGTTTTGGGTGTTGCGGACATCGCCAGAACTGAACTGCTAACCAACGCTAGTGCGATGGAACTAAATGCTTTCCTAATCATTATTAGATCTCTTTGCTACAGAGCGAAACTGCGTTCTCGCTCTTTTATGCGCCTTATTCTATTTAACATTTAACTTTTGTGACAGTTTATTCTGAATGGTGTTCTGGTTGATTTGATAAGAAGCTGTAGGCACGAACTGAAGCCATAAAAATCTGGCGAACAGAAAAAGCGGCTAGGATGCAGTGCTCTTATGAGTAAACCAATTGGTTTTCATTAATAAAACTCTGATATTTCTATTGATACCGAATTAAAGCAGGCTGATTAAGCCTTAAGGCGCACCCAACAACCACCCGAAAATACAGCTGTCTCGGGGGCATCATCTTATGCAAACATTTACGCAGTGATTAATATTTACACTGACTCGTCAGTTCAATACCTTGCTGGCAAGCGATATTGAAAACATGCTCAACATAGCGCTCACGATTGTCGCAATTATTTTCAAGCTGTTGCGATATTAGCCATTGTTGCAAAGGGATTGGGCGAATTATCACCTTGATGAATTGATGCTTTTCATTGCTGTACTCTGCTTCGGCAGCCTTGGCTCGGTGCTGCCACTCTTCCCAACTTTTCAGATTTTTTAGTTCTTCAGTGGTTGAATTTGCGATGATCGCGTCATACTCTTTTTTGTTTCGATAACAGGTATACAATATGTTGATAGGTGCCTGTATTTTGTTGGCATAAAGAAATCGCAAAGGAATATAAAGCGGCAGCATTATTAGCTGTAAAAGTGCTCGGATCATTACGGTGCTTTTCTCATGTTTATTTGTTGTGTTTATTTAACCACAGCACTTTTTGTATTTCTTTCCACTGCCACAAGTACAGGGGTCATTGCGCCCTACTTTTGGCATTTCACGAACAAAAGTGCGCTCTAATGGATCCTGTAAGGCTTGAAGCTGAGGAAGTAATGACTCAAGATCATAATCTTCATCCTCAAAGCCGTATTCACTCAAATTACCATCGTCATATTTTGCTGCTGGCTTAAAACAGTGCCATGTTTCGAGGCTGGCAATCGTATCGGTGATCAGGTCTTTATGAAAAGTAACTTCAAGTGTATCCGGCTCACTAGATTTCAGCTTATTTTCAACGTGTTTCAGCTGGCTATAGCGCTTCATTTCTGGCCAGCGCTGATAGGCTTTTCGGATATCCGGCAGCAAATCGGCAAACCCATGCATTTCACAAAGACTCACCAGCGCAATGGGAAGATAACCCTCTTTGGGATCATACTGGAGTTTCCCTGCCAGCATTGAGTGACAATAATCTTTCAATGTATCCACTGAAAGCACATTTTGAAAAGTGAGTGTACCCAGGGCATAGAAAGCCGCAGAGCGAACATACGGATCAACCTCAGGGTTTTCTGCCAAAGCTCTAATCGGATTAATGTCGCCATCGCACACTGAAGCAATAATACGCGGCAGGCTCTCGGTTACTAAATCTCCCAGCAAGTCCTCACTGTCTTCTAGCCGCCCTAGCATTCTTATCAATGGTTGGTAAGCAGCGGTTTCTCTAAATTGCCCGAGCAAAAATAAGGCAAACAGCATCAACTCGGCCTGCTCATTCTCCAATGCTTTTTCAACATCTTCTGCAACTGTTTCCAGATATTGCAGCAGCAGAGGTGCAGATATTTCCTGCTGATCAATCAGTGTCTGCAAAGCATCACGAGGAAAAACACCCGGCTGAAAAACAGACAATTGTTTGATCGCTTTTTGTACGTCATTCATGAAACGGGTTTCCTATCGGCATAACATTTGTTTTTAAGTCAGTGTCGAAAAAGCAGACGGTAGACCAGTATCGATGATGACTGGTCTACTCATAAGGAAAGTTTTAGTAGGTATTGTTATTGCTTTGGGTGGCAATGGTTTTCTATGGATAAAACATCGCATTCGTTGGGAGTTGGCAAGGTCTGGCGTGACTTGGAACACACTGAAAATAAGATAGCAACCAGTGTTGAACCATCCAGCGATGTAGTGAAGGTAGAAATATCTAGCTTCGGTATATGGCCGCCTAAAGCTAGCGGCTATGATATTTCAACCGAGTTTTTAGAGATTTTCTGATAGAAAACAACCCCTACTCGCTGGATATGTTGTACAAGATTTGAGTTATCAATTTCGGATAGAATCGACAAATCAAAACTGTAAGGCAGAAACAGTGCATCCAGCTGTTCATCAAGCTGATAAATTGAATCAAGAATAAGCGATGCTTCATTATCAGCAATCAGGGTCAGGTCGATATCCGAGCCATTGCGATAATTACCTTTGGCACGAGAGCCATACAAGATCGCCTTTCCAATCTCAGGATTTTCCGCCATAACCTGCTGTATTTGCCTGATCACCCTCTCATTCAAGCCACAATCGATATCTTGCAATGTGCGAGTAAAACACTCAGTCATCTGCTTGATCTACCCATTGCTGCAAAGTAGTTTTCAGTGCAATAAATGCTGGATGGTAGCGATGGAGGATTTTGCCAGCAATATCTCGAACAACCTCCTCACGGTAGGTATGGGTAGTCAAATTACGACTTTTAATCATCTCCATCCAATCTTCACCACTTTCTAACAAATCAGCTTTGAAAGCAGCCCGCGTCGCATCACGTGAGCCGATAATCTGGCCAACACCCCGATAGGTTAGAAAATCTTTCAGAGTATTCCAGGCCAGTTCATGAGTAAATTCAAAGGCCTGAATCAGTCCTTGCTGCTCCAGTTCACTTAACGGACGAGTCGCGGCCAACTCAGCGGCATCAGTTAACCGTCCCAATGCCCGCTGATAGTTATCAAACCGCTGAATCCAACGGATATCCGCAGGTTGTGTCATGGAAACATTCTCCTCTAACAAGCAACAGCATGCTCATTAATAATTTAAATTCATTGGTTTTTTTGGATTCAATGCGAGTGAAACATACGCTAAAAGTAGCAAAGGGGTTCCATCTTAGACCTTCATTAATAGCGCATACCTACTTAACACCGACCAAGCCCCCCTTGCTTCTCGACCATTATAACGGCATTTGCCACATATCAATAGTTGCAGGCATATGATGAAACCAGCTTCCGTAGGTCATCCCTGAGCCAAAGTGACAAGGCATGGAGCCTGCATTAGAGCGACGCAGGATGCCAAAGCCGGAGCGTAAAACTACAAAAAGAAAAATCGGAAAAACCCGGTTGATTCGTTTATAAATCAACCGGAATATGCGTTTACCCATAAATTATTTGGTGGTGGGAATAAATAAAGCTATGGGTGGCATCGTTTTTTGCATCGTTTTTTCCTGTCTCTTTTGAACTGCTCGAACAGGGTTGCCTGCTCGTTTCGCGCCCTATTCTATTTAATATTTCATTTCTATGACAGTCTATTTGGAATAGCGTTCTGATTGATTTGGTGGGCGCGATAGCGTGGTTAATTGGGCGCTTACAGTGCATCAATCAGAATTACCGTTTAAAAGCCAATCCATTTTGTGCAAGCTAGCCTTCTTTGAAGGCTAGCCCATAGCACCCTTCTAGGGAGCGTCAGGCAATCCCGCATTCTACGAATGAGGATTTTTATTTGGCAGTGCCTGGATGAATAGTTCAGAATAATTTAAAGGTTCTTCGGCGCTTACATTTGAAATGGAGAATGACCGATTAAATAATTTGATCTAACAATAACTGATCTGGATAACCATATATTTTCAAAGCACCATCTTCTTCAATGGTAATCTCAACCTGATTTACCTCTTTAAGCTTTAGGCTGCTGTATTTATTAGATATAAAGTTAACAATCTGATTGTCCGAACCTCTCCACAGAAGATTGGTATTTCTTTCATTTTGTAAAAACCTACCTGTGATTAATATATCTGTCGAATTACATACATCTAAATGATTTTGGTTTGCCTTAATTTCTGACCACTCGTAGCCCGTATAAAGCATTGCAGAGAGGTTATGCATTTTTATTTTTGATATGAGCCACCTTACGTTTTCGCATTGCTGTAAAGGCTCTCCCCCCAGAAAAGTAATACCCTCAATGTTTTTCTCTTTAATTATTTGTTTTAATAAAAAAGATCTTTCTATTAACCTATTTTCTTTATGTGGCCACATGGCAGTATTCCAACAGCCCTTGCAAGCCAGCGTGCAACCCTGAAGCCATATCACAAACCGGTTGCCCGGGCCGTAGATATGGCTTGAAGACTCTACATGAGCAATGTTAAAATGAGTGTCAAACATTAATAAACAGTTCTCGTTAAAACCAACTGGATTTTTCCATTATTGCGCTGTTCTTTAACTCGATAGCCTTGTGACTTGGCTTTTTCTATCGCTTTATTTCGTGCCGCTTCTACACGAGTCAATCGTTCTCGCTCCAAGCGCTGACGATCTTCTTCAGCTATATGTGCCAGCTTGCGCTGAAATGCATTCCTGTACTCTGTTTCTGTAGCAGTTAAGAACTGACTAACTCTAACATATCCTTTGGTCATTGAGTTTCTTATGATTTGGCCACCTAGTTCATCAGAGTCATAGCTAAACTGGTATACATTACCATTCCAGATAAACTTCTGCGCTCCTTGATAATCGTTTCTATCGGTGACAATTGTTGTTCCCATAATGGTGGTCGATACGCCCAGATTCCTCAGCGCATCTAGTAATACATCTTGCTCTGTGAAAGGTGTCAATGTTTTTATGACAGCACTCATAACATCACCTTCCCTGCTTAACTGTCGTACAATTATTGATGGAGACTTTTTGAGAATACTCACTCGTCGTCCGAACATTTACCACTGCTTGGTTCTCGAGAATTTTATCCAGAGCCTCAAGGCAAGCTTCACCATTAAACCCTTCAGCTTTAGCACTGATACAGCCTTCCTCATCAATGATAAGAGTTATTTTTTGCTCAGCCATTATTCACTACCTCGAAATACCACTAGATCAGCCTTTAAACGTTCAGCGCACTCTTTTCCTTGATCAATATTTTCATCTGGTTTTATTGCAAGATAACGTCGCTTATTGAGCTGATACAATTGGCCAACCTTCGGAAGGTCTTCATTAGGGAAGTTGATATGAACATAACTATTATTCACTTCTGCCCTTTTACCAAAAAGCTTGGACAAAATGCTTGCAGAATTTTTAGGACTAATACCGGATTTGGCTAATTCGTGCTCATCTAATTTTTCTTTCGAGATTTTATAGCTACGCTCTGCGGTGCCATATTGTTGCTCAAGCTGGCTTTCTTCTCTGCTTAAGCCTTTATTTTTTTGCAGAAAATCTTCACAGCTCTTTCGTAACGCAGCTTTAAATTTATCGATATGCTGTGAATGTTGATTCTCTATATCTTTAATATGCTTTTCATCATTGGTTTTTAACTTCTGAACGCTTTTCTTGAGGGTATTCTTAAGACTAATTGATGGCTTATCAAGCCAAGTTCTAACTGCTTCAGCCGTTAATTCCTTGTCTGTTATAGCTTCAATAAAAGCTGCATGATCCTTATGTTGTTCAAGAAGATTCCTCCACTGAATCAGTAGATTTTGATCAGACGGAGAGAAGTCTGGAGCAGAGAAAAACTGATCGATTGATGATTTATTTAGCTCATGCCAATCTGTAACATTCGAGCTGTTGAAATCAACTAATTTATCTCTATTTTCCAACCCATTCGCTGCAGCGACTAAGCCTTCCCACTGACTCACGAGCTCCTGCTGGCAGGTTCGTATTTTCAGTTGTTTTGAGGAGTTAAAGCTATTTCTTTTATTGTCTGTAGTTTCTAGTTGTTGATATTTATTTCCACACTCTTTCTCTAATTTCGTCTTAATTTCTTCCCACTTTTTTAATTGCTCGGCTTTATCTGTCTCTTCAGCTAATTTCTCTTCAGTACCAGATAGTTTCTCTACAAACTCATTAATGACATGAACTTGCTCCTGCCTATGTGAAGGCGATAAGTCTGAAAGTGATATAGATTCAAGATCCTGAAGCTGCTTTATTAGCTTTCTATGGTTGGTTAATTGCCCTGTTAAAAAGCCTCCCATGTAACGCTTAATGTTTTCAGCAAGACCTGCTTTACTCTCTTCAATCCTCCCCAGCCTGGCTCTTAACCTTTCAAGCTCAATGGACCATTTAGCTTGAGTATCTTGCCAGTGTTTGTGCAAACTATCGTCTTTAGATCGGCTATCTAGATATGGAGGATGTATCGTAATTTCGTACTCTATAGTTTTGGCAAGATTGGTGCGCTTAAATTCAGTCAAACCCTTTGCTTCAGCGAGTGACTCTGCTGTCATATTTTCGAACTGGTAGAAATTTTTGCAAACAAGGTCATCCAGATTAATTTTGAGTTCCTGAGCACACTCAATTTCTGTTTCAATAGCATCAGAGAATCTCAGTGGAGCTCCCAACTCATCCACTGTTAAGTCTCGGTTCAGTTGCCAACTGGGGGAATTGTGTAAATCAAATAAATAATTTTCAACAGACTGTTTTTGATCTTCAGTCAGCTTCAAGGACCAGGAAACACTATCAATTTTATTGTTCAGTGGTAAAAACCAGCTATCATTTTCTGAGTTCAATATTTGAGGAAGCTCTGCCTGCTCAAGTAATCGAATACTGTCAATTTTGGAAATAAATTGTTTCAACTTAGTGGAGTCGATTTGCTCCAGACTCAGCAACAACTGATGCTGTGACAGGTCGAGATGAGCAATATCAAGAAGTTGCCATAAAGCATTTTCTGCCAAGCGATTTATGTTACTCAGATAGAAACCTTTGCTTTCCATTGATCTTGCCAGATGCCCTGGAAGGGATTCAGCCATAACATGCTGATGCCCCATATCAACCATATCTATGGGAGCATTTTTACAAGGAAACGGTTTCCCGGAAGCCAAATATTCATATTGGGCTTTATGCCAGAAGAGATGACAAAACAGACGATAGTAATCATCAACCTGTTTTGCCTCTAACTCCACGTCATAACCGAAAGTATGCTCACTATTAAATTCTGATGAGTATATTTTTCCCCACTCTCGTTGATCCATTTGATGATCAGCGATGACTAACATCCCGCTTTGATTGACGCCTGTTCGGATACAGCAACGACCGGCCAGTGCTTCTAGGCAAGGCTGATTTTCATCCGAATCACCCAGCAATATAAACACTCGAATATCTCTAGCAGCAAGATCTTGTATTGTAGAAATAGCTTGCTCATCAGTGAGAGTATTCGTAGCTATCAGTAGGCTATCTTCAACCTCTATAGCTTCCAGTGCACTAACCCAGTGTTCTGTATTTCCTATCTGTAAGGCATCATCACTGAAAATATAACGTTCATCTTCACCACTGTTTTCCAGAGTAAATACATTGGATAAAGGCTGATCAAGATAACTGATTGAAAAGTCCGTGCTATAAGGCTTAATCATGCGATAGCTCCCCTGAATTCATGATTAGGCAAGGCTTCCTGCAAATATTCCGGAAGATCATTCTGCTTAATTTGTGTGAAGGTCACTGGCGACAGCACTTTTGATTCATCCACTGAAAAATCAATAAAATCCAAGCTTGTCGTCGTAGTCCAAATGAAGTGTCTGCTTGTCGTCGTTAAAATCCAATACCGGTCGTGATTATCTTTACCACTTTTTATAACCGTACGCTGCCAGTCAGAGGGCAGTTTCACCGACGTATCAGTTGTAAATATCCTTCCAAAACTAGCTCCACTCAATCGAGCTAGTTCAGACATATTTCTTCTATGCTTTGATGATTTATAATGACGGTCAGAATAGATGATACTTTCTACTGGTTCGCTTAGAGTGAGATAACGCAGCAAGTCGCTCACTTCCAAAATATCGTCTTTATTAAGTCTGATACTCGGAAGTGCTGATTTAGCGCCTTGTGGAATCAAATAGTTCGCTGCTGACGCATGCCAGAAACTAACAGGGTTTAACTGTCTATCCAGACAATCAAGCAGTTCTTTTCCACTCTTTACTAATAATTCATAGTGTTTAACCGCAGGGTGACTAAGCCAGATTTGTTGACGATACTGGGCTTGTACTGATGAGAAGTAGTCTTCTCTATAAAGCTCATTCAACCACTTTTTCTGCCACTCTTCTGCCTCGTGTCTGTCCTCTGGCATCAGCGGCAGCTGCCATACCTCACCACTGTCAAAGCCTCCGTACGGAGTGTCGATCTCTTCCAACTTCAACTTGGGATGAGTAAAAGAACTCAGTGATCTTTTATTATCAGGGGCACCTGATAACATTCTCTGATGTTGCTCATCCCACTCAGTTTCAAGATAACTTGATACTTCATTCATAAAGTCACAGTGGAGATCTACCGCATACTCTTCACTAATGGCTACAGATCTCTGCTTGTTATTTATAAATAGAGGTAGATCTCCTCCAAGTTTGAAACCCGCGGTGTATGTACGATCTTTACGAAGGGATACTTCAAACTCCAAATCAAGAGTTACTTTTTTTGTTCTTTCTCCAGAATTTATAACTTCAATATTTAAATTCTTAATGTTTTTTTTATATTCTTTATCTCCAGCAATCACAAAGATCTCATCACTCTCTGTATGCCGTGAGTCATCACTACTTACTCTTTCCGTTTCAGGCCAATGATAGAAGTTACTTCTCTGTTGATATGATCCCTTAACTGGCTCTGCTTCTCTTTGAAGCATGAGAGGGCGCGTGCCTAAAGCTTCGTCATTATCCAGGTACCATATACGATAAATGCCACGTTCTCTTGAAGCTAATCTCCCTGTTTGGTAAGTTTCTTCTCCTTCGGCGGTTAATTGCTGATTTTCAATTAAATGCTCTTTTTCTAAATAACTTACTAACCTAAGTGGCAAGCGTTTAAAGTCGGACTTAACCTGTTCAAGCGCTTTCTGAACATCAAGCCTTTCTTGTTCGACATCTACACTAGCTACAGCCTGATAACATATGGCGGTTACTTGTCGTTTTAATTTAATGCGCATGGTCACTCCTTGATCACAGGTAATGCCTGTGCCAATGCGTTTAATTCGTTTGAACGGGATTCTCGAGCAAAGTATTGCTTCTTACCAACAACCACTAGTTGGAATCGTGCCCGTGTAACTGAAACATTTAACCGGTTGGGGCTATCAAGAAAACCATCACGACTGGTATTCACCATGGATAGAAAGACGAGGTCAGCTTCTTGCCCTTGAAAGTAATCTACAGTGTTCAGTTTGATGTTAACCCCTTGATACTCAAAGCGTGCAAATGATCTTTTCTGTTTAGTAAGACTCTGCAGCTTATCCCTTAACAGCTTTTCCTGTTTTACGTAAAAGGTCAGGATTGCGATATCAAATTTCTTGTCTTGAGCTGCAGCCCAATCACAGAATATTTTGAGTTCATCAAGAATGCTTTTTGCTTCGTTTTCATTCGAGTTACCAAAATTTTTCCCGTTCACATCCAGCCATACTGCATGTTCCTTATAACGTCTATATTCCCACTCTCTGGCAACTGGAGCCTGCTTTCCATCAAGCAAAGAGTGGGAATTCTGGCCCACGCTGTAAAACTGCTCTCTTGGATATTTTGAGATGTCAGGGTGCATCCGATGTTGGAAGGTCAACGTTGTGTGGCGAGACTGTTTTTCAGATTCAGTGAACCCTTGGTTCAATGTATTGGGTGTATCGTTACGCTGCTTAAGCGTACCAGACCCTGATAGTGCCTCCAGAATCGAAGGGAAGGCCATATTTCGAATCCCATATACCTTCCCATCAGCTTTAACTGATTTTGGAAGTAACTGACTCAATTGCCTCTCAATACCTTTTGATTTCGAATTTCCACGTCCCGAACTGTCAGTCAGAAATCTCAGCCAGTATTCGCGTTCCAACCTCCAAACAACTTCATCAGCCCAACATGTTTTTTTATCGTGGTTCAACCATTGCTCATGAATATCGTATGATTTTGAAAAGTGATTACGACCTTTCAAACTAAAATTATGGATGCCATCAAAACGTGCCATATGCCGGAAATTATGAGCCGATACTCGCCAGTCATCTGAGAGTACAGCAGCGTCTGCAGGCATCCATTCCTTATATCGATCGAACAAGTTTTTATCACAAAATACGAGATTGTAGTCGTATAGCCTCCATGGACTTTCTTGTAATTCTGCCGCAGTCAGGCTGTTTGTGTACTTTTTAATGCCTTGTATACCCACAAGACAAACATCTTCAGATAGGTTGCTTTTATCGTCCAATCTAGCCATGACTTCATTCTGAAGAGCAGAAAGAACACCACTAGAAACAGGCATTACCAATTTGTCGTGGTACCCCCATGTTCCTTCTTTATTAGAACGTAGTTCATTCAAAAGAAAACATGCTCTTTGGATGTCAGGTGATAACTGCTCTTCAGCCCGGCTCTTACCTTTATGTTGTAAAATAAGCTGTTTTAGATTTGCCGTAATTTGTTCACGGTCAGTGAAAGGAGATAACTGCTTTACATCACCTACCAGAATCCACTTTTCTGTATACCTAGCTGGTACTAGGAATTCGGCAAACGTTGTTTTACTGCACTCATCAATAATCATGACATCAAATGGAGCTAAGTCAGCATCAAGATTAAGATCTCGATTATTGAGCAGCCGAAGAATTCCCATGGTTGTTCCGCACACAAGATTAGAGGCATCGACCATCAACTGCTCAAAGTCCGTTATATCAACAGCTCTTCCAAAACCTTCTTTAAAGTTATCGTATTGATGTTGTTCGACACCCACTGCACGATTCTCATCACCAATTCTTAAAGGAAAAACCTCATTGATCAGATTATTCTCATCGACCCTCTCCAACACATTATTTATTGCTGCATGGGTCGAAGCGGTCAGAAGAATCCGCTTTCCTTGCCTGACCAGCTGAATAATCAGCTCAAGAATAGTGGTGGTTTTCCCAGTACCTGGCGGACCATCCAAAATTGCAAAGTCAGGTGTATTCAGCGCCTTAGCTACAAACTCTCTTTGTTTATCACATCCATCAAAGTTGGTATCTTTGAGAATACACCATTCAAGCTCATGTTCATTGGCTGGCTGGAAGTCTGGCCATACTTGCTGAGAGCGATTTTTTAACAAGTCCAGTAGTGGTTTCTGTGAAAGTGCGGGTGCTAATTTGAGATTGGTTATTGCTTCTTTTTGGCGCCAAAGAGTCTGAGTATTAACTTTAACTTTTATCTGATTACCATTGGGATAAACCGGCTTTCTCTCCTTATCTTTTTTACGACAAAGTAGCAATTGACGCTCTTCAGGTTTAGATCTCAAAATTCGATAGCCGGCATTACTTCCTGGTCTTTCATTCTGATCCAGAATATCCACTTGATCCTCAAAGAAATACTCGAGAGGATCCTGTCCAGTACCACTGTCATCGACTTGATCAAGATTGACTAACTGAATCCATTGAGAATCGTGATCATTTTTCTTACAGAGTATTTCTAGACTTTCAAATTCACGATGGCGTAACGACTTAGGACATTTGTCTCCTTGAGTATCTAAAGATATTTTGCTACTTCCGCGGCTCAAAGACCACTGATTTGGGAGAGATTGACTTTTTATATCTTGCAGATCTGTAATCGACAATTCATTCAAAAAACTCTTACTGATGTCTTGCACATCTGCATGGTCAATTTTTGGTTTCTTCTGGCTTACAACTAAATAACTGCCACTAGATCTATCACTACTATCGTTGGGCGAATTATCAGGAACTATTCGAAATGAAAATTTTTGATCGTCAAATAAGAGAGGGCGATTTTCATCTGGCATGTCATTCAGTTTATACATGTGCTCTTTATGCTTTGTAGCTTTGAACTTGCGCCCCTGTTGGATAAGTTCGAAGCTATTTGGCAGCCTTGATACGGTTGCTTTTACTGCCAAAAGGTACCCGTCCCAAGATATCTTTTCTACGTCATCGTCAACCTCATGATCCCCGAGGTTGATGAAAAATCGAGAATTTTCGTTTTTGAACTGTTCAGGACTGAGTGTTATTTTTCTACCTTGCTTACCGCGCCCAATTTTGATGGATTCATTAAGATCTGGCTCAAAGTCATCGCCAACAGGAACTTCGTCTTCTAAGTCTTCTGTAATCTCAAACCACCCTGAATCCAAAACTTCGAACTCAATTATCGTATGAGGTTTGATCTCAAAAATACGCTGCTTTATTTCCAGAACCGCATCAGGTTCCGGCAGCTCTTTCCACTCACAGCTAACTTCTTTTTTTTCTAATGCTTTTTGCGCATTATCTAGATAACGTCTGAATGGTTCAAACGATTCATCAACAACACGTGCGCCAGCATGACCTGTATAAGCAGGATCATCCAGAGCAGTTAAGTACGGATTAGGCACTGCAATATCCTTATCGTTTTACAAATGGATTTCTGCTTTCCTGCTGAAGCCTCGGGCTTTGTGAAATTTTGTCACCTATCAATGGTTCCGGCTTTGCATCACTAGCAGAAACTGCTCTGCCATCAATCCACTTACGAGTATCACTGATGGTTTCATGCATAGTGACAGACAATGGAGAAGTTGATTTTATAGCTTCAGAAATTTGCAAATATGTCACTTCAGAATGTTCACTGAATGCCATAAAAAGAGCTTCCTTTACTGCTTCTTCAAGCTCAGCACCAGTGAACCCTCGACTTAGCGCTCCTAATTTTTGTAGTTCGCTATCAGTGAATAACTCATGGCGATCATCGCGTTTTTTTAAGTGAATGGTCAGTATTTCTATACGTTCTTCTAAAACAGGGAGGTCGACAAAAAATATTTCGTCGACACGGCCTTTTCTGAGTAATTCAGGAGGAAGCATTTCTATATTATTGGCAGTAGCAAGTACAAAAACAGGACTGGTTTTTTCTTGCATCCAAGTAAGGAAAGTTCCAAGTACCCGCGCCGTGGTTCCGCCATCACTACTGCCTGAACTTTGCATTCCGGATAGTCCTTTTTCAATTTCGTCTATCCATAAAATACATGGAGCTATGGTTTCTGCCATCTGCAGTGCATTTCGTATATTCTCTTCTGACTGTCCAACAACACCCCCAAATACCTTCCCCATATCAAGGCGTAAAAGCGGTAACTGCCAATTACTTGATACCGCTTTTGCTGCAAGACTTTTTCCTGTTCCAGGAAGTCCTAACATCAGAACCCCTTTGGGGTACTCGAGACCAAACTCACGAGCATCTTCTGTGTAAGCATTTTTTCGGCGTTCCAACCAATTCTTTAGGTTTTTTAATCCGCCAACATCGTCCAATCCGACTTGAGGATGAAAATACTCAAGTAAACCGGATTTTTTGATTACTTGCTCTTTCTCTGCAACAACCAAATCGATCTCAGACTCAGTTAATCTTCTTTTCATCACAGCTGCTTTAGCAAAAGCCAACTGAGCTTCAGATGTAGATAAGCCTAATGCAGCATCTATAAGTCTGGAGCTAGCCTGAAAGTCACGTTCATCTATATGATATTGATCTTTGGTTGCATTCAGTAAGACCATTAAGGCGTTTCTATCCGGCAGCGATAAATGAAAAACTTGCGTATCTTTTTCAAGCTCTACTGGAAGCTGAGGTATCGGCTGGGAAAATATCAGAGATCTATCAGAATACAGGCCTTGTCCTTTCCTTAAAGCATAAAGCCTTAATTTACTGAAAAGATTAGGATTTTGCCCCTCTAGTTCATAATGAGGATCTTCTAACAGTAATATACTATCGGTTGGAGTGTTGCTACTCGCGTTATCATCTTCAATTGAAAAACCATCATCTTGAATACCTAAAAACCAGTCTAAAACTTCATCAAGAGAGTTCATATTAGATTTTACGACTTTTTCTAAGCTACCTGAGTAATACCTTAAGCCTTCAACTCGGTTCCAAAGATATAGTGTTCGGTTGATCTCATTATTTTGAGATAATTCAATGCATTCAGCATGAATGCGTAATGAATCATGGCTGATTATTTGAATGATTGGAGCGCCTGCTTTAACATTACAAGCTAGAATTTCTGATAGATTGATATTCATGTCGTTACGCAACGGCCGGATTTTCGAGATACTTTACCACATGAGAGTGAAATCACCGTTACAGCCGTCAATATGACTTGATAAAGTGCAAAACCAGCAGCCTAAGCTGCTGGTTTATGCGTCTTTTTCCATTCTTTCTCTGCACCGACTTCCAAGGTGTGCTGTGGTTTCTTCTTCTCCTGCGGGCGCAAATTCATTAATGGTTTTTCAATCAGCAGATAACAGACCATGCCCAGTGCAAATGAAACCAACACCGTTACGGCAAATACCCAACCGATATCCGCCATGGTCAATCGATTTAAAATGCCAGCGGACATAATTCCTGGCATTCCAGATTCTTTGAATATTGCCAGTAGTTCTGGGTGGCGGTTGATGGCAACCAGTTGATAGGCACCAATAATAATGGGCACATGCAATAGGTAGGTGGAGTATGACAATTGCGCTACCGGGTACCAGATCTTCCAAGAAAGGAACCAGTTAAAGATTCTTGCCAAGCCGACCGGAAACATAAACGCTAGCATTGAATAACCAATCGCCATTGCCCATAAATTGTGGTGGCTGGTTTCATAAGCAATTTTCAGCCAACCGGTTAATTCAAAATCACTTTTGAATAATGGGAACCAGCAGATAGCGACTAAAAATGCCGTACTGAGCAGAAATAGCGACGATGAAAGCACCCAGCGTTGTTTGAAGAAATGTTCTAGCTGTTGCGGTTTTTGAATATACAACCAAGCAGCAAGTACCCCGACGCAGAATGGTCCATAGCGACTGTAAATATTGTCGTAGATGACTTCAAAGTAGCGAGGGCTGTAGCCAGGCTGACCGTGAAATAGCTGGTTGGTAAAGCTGATCGATGCAACATCTGGGTTGGCCAGTAAAATGCCTAACCGGATGATAAAAGACAGCACAAACATGCCAACGATTAAAGAAATCTTGTGTTTGCTCTTAAAGAAAAATCCAATCAACAGCAAAGGCAACAACAGGTAGAACTGTTCTTCTACTGCTAGTGACCAGGTCCAGTTCATAAACATCTGTTTGTATTCAAGGAAGTTGTTTACATAAAAGATGTTGGCCCAAATATAAGGTTGCGTCGGTTCTTCAATACCCAGCCAAACGAATAGCAAAATTACAAAGCCGTAAACCGGCATCAGCCGTAGATATCGCCGCCAGTAGAAGCGTTTGAGGTTAATTGAACCTTTCTTTTTCTCTTCAAAAAACAGCAAAGAACCAATTAGAAAGCCGCTGAGTACGAAAAAGGTATCGAGCACTTTAAAACCGTGCCAAACAAACCACAGCGATACCGGCATATTATCAATCCAACTCATTGCATCGCTGGCTTGGCAAAAACCGTTTTTACATAGAATGTCCACGCCCATCAAAACATGGGCGAACACCACCCAGAACATTGAAATGGCGCGAATGCCATCTAACGACTGATAAGTCGCATGGGGTCGAACAAAAATGCTTTTCAGATTTCGCCTGAGTGACCAGGCGCTCAAAATTCTCCTGAACATTTTAAACGCCCTCTTCTATTGTATTGGCTGCATCTGCTGCACCGGGTTTAGTTGGTGGTTTAACGGGGCTTTCCACTTTAGTTTTGCTAGAAAAAGGCCCGTTAATTAAAAGGGTTTGTCCGATTTCAGGCAGCTTCAATGTAAGGTATTTCTTGCTTTGCCAATCCCAATAAACCCAGCTGAACTCAGACTGGTCTCGCAGTAGCTTAACTTCGATACCATCAAGCTGCTGGCCGTTTAATCCACTGGATAATGCTTTTTGATAGGTGATTTTCAAATCACTTAACTCGCGGGTAAAACCATCGGGTATTGGTGAATCGCGGAAAGTGTCGGTAAACATTTTCTTTCCGTGCAAAGGGTGCAAATTACTGTTGGTAGGTAATTTATCGCCGTGATACATCACCAAAGGCTGGTTATCGCCAGTAATGGTTAGCTGATTTTCCGCCTTGCGCTGCAGCTTGAGGTTTTGGTGACCTGGCAGCAAACTGCGCAAACTCAAAGGCGCATAGCTTTTGAAATATTCTGAATGCAGTGGAACAAACAAAAATTGATACGGCGAGCTGGGGTTTAGCAGTATGACTCTTTGGTTATTTTTCAGTTGATTGCCAACTTCGCTACCCAGTTGCGGCTCAGATTGTGATTCAGATGGCCCAGCGGCTTGGCTGGCTAATTGGCGAACTAGTTTGACCTGATGTTCAACATTTACCGTGACGTAGAAATTGAGCAATATCAAAGTGGCCAATGCCATTGGCAAGTTACAAATTAACAGCGGCCAGGCAACCAGTTTTTTGCCCCAACCTTTTTCAGTTAACGCCCAATGTAAAAACAGCGCTAAAAGCCCCATGGCAGCCGGTGTTACAAAGGCTAACAATCGGCCACTTACAAGGCCGTTGGCGGTCACCGGAACGGTTGCACCCATGGTCGCTAGCAAAAAGAACTGCGCTTTTGGCGAATGTTTAAATAAACGAAATGCCAGCAATAACAAACCCACTAAAGGCACTAGCAGAATAATGCTGCCGAGTTGTTTCCATTCTGGCGATAACAACTTGTAATACAGCGGATCGATACCGGTTAATTGCCCAAACAATAAATAAGGCGCTCGTTCTACTAACAACCAAACAAAGGCGATTAGATCTGCGCCGGGATCGGTATAAAGCGGCGTTTCAGCAACACCATAACCCAGCTGGGTGTACAGCAGTCGCCAGCCAATGATGATCGCTGTGGCTGGTATTAAAGCGGCAAAGGCACGTAAACGTCGGTATTGAGGGTCGAGCGATAAGGCGTAGGCGAATAGATAGATCCAAACCGTAATGCCTGACTCGCCACCGAGCAATGACAAGGTCAGCAGAATCAGTGAACCGATTAGCCAGCGGTTGCCTTGTTTTCTGCGCCACTGAATATGGCTGTAAACAGCAAACAAACCGAAGGCGGCAGAAATAAGAGCATTTCGGTTAGCAATCCAGCTAACGGGAATTCGCAAGCTGACATCCAGCGCCAATAAAATTAGTGCTAATGCTGCCAGTTTTCTAGGTAGTAATTCTTTGTAGAGCATCCAACCCGCCAGCAGCATAAGCAAAAACCATAGCGTGCTGTGTATATGCGTTAATACCGGTTGGTTGGGCCAAAAGGTGTAATCCACCCATAAAGTGGCGGCAGATAAAGGTCGCCAGAAATTAATTTTTAGCTGGTCATCGCTCCACCAAGGCAAGTTGCCATACTCCATCCAGACCGTTTTATCGGCGGTGAAGTTGTACATATTATTTATTTTGTCGCTGAAGCTAGCGTCTGATTGCTGGACTAAGTGAACCATCGCCAAGTCATCGGCAGCTAGATTGCCATTGAGCGTTGGCAAATAAATACCGAGCATGATTAACAATAATAAAAGTGGAAAACCACTCCATGCGGCCAGTTTTTGGCCGATGACAACCAGAGACTTCATCTGAATTCCTATTTTTTTTATTATGTATTCCACGGCACTTGCTTGTCCCCGCGTCATCCTCGCCAAGGAAGGCGGGGACCCATGGACAGGGAAGTTAAATCCGCAACTTCATACCAAACTCAACTTTCGCCATCCATGGCTTATTGATTCCGAGCTTTAATTTTACCTAAACCGTTACCGGAGGATTTCCCTCTTCCAGGCCATCAGCAAAACCTGCCTCCCAACCTGCTTGTAATTCTTCCGATGCAAACTGACTTGGGCAAGCTGCGGTATGCGCTGCCGCACGATCAACAGCACCACCAGGAAAACCATCAACCGCCGCCTGAAAACCCGCTTCATAGGCTGATTCCAAAGTCATGTTGAGTGGCATTTGATCCATTGACATTTGCGCTGATAAATCGAAATCAGCGGATGATTTCCAAAAGCTAAACCAAGATTTCCCCGGATTACTCAGCCAGTGCTCCCAGTCATGCAGCAAGTGATACAAACTAGGCACCAATACCAAGCTGATTAAAGTGGCGAATAAAACACCAAAAGCTAATGACACTGCCATCGGAATTAAAAACTGTGCCGAAGAGCTGGTCTCAAACATTAGAGACAGCAAACCGGCAAAGGTAGTTAATGAAGTAAGCACAATTGGCCGAAAACGCGCCATACCTGCGGCTTTCAGTGCGCTAATTAATGACGCGCCTTTTTCTCTGGCACGGTTGACGTAATCGACCAGCACTAGGTTGTCATTTACAACCACCCCGCTGACCGCAATCATGCCGACAAAAGACCACAGCGTGACATCGACCCCCATCACCAAATGACCCAATAAAGCGCCGACCATGCCAAATGGCACGGCAGTCATTACCAAAATTGGCTGGGCGTAAGAGCGGAATAAAATAGCCATCAGCACATACATTGCCAACATTGCCATGGTGAAGCCTTGCTTTAAATAGCCAGTGAATTCATCGCGATAACGTTGTTGGCCAGATAACGACCAACTGACACCAGGCCATTTCTGCGATACGTTGGCTAGATAACCATCCTTTTTCAGGCTATTCATAATGCGTTTTGGCTTGTTAATTCCCGGGTCAACATAGGCAGACACATTTAATACTCTGCGTTGTTCGTAATGCTTGATACGGCTAGAGCTTAATCCGTAACTAATTTCAGCTAGATTTTGTAGCGGAATAGCATTGCCACCGGGGGAGTTAATCAGCAGATTTTCCAAGTGCCATAAAGAACGGCGCTCGGCTTCTGGTAAGCGCAGTTGCACTTTAATTTCATCGCTGCCACGTTGGATTTGTTGAAGCTCCATGCCATGGAAAGCTTGCCTGACTTGCGCTGCGATCTCGTTGAAGGTCACGCCCAAATCACGCGCTTCATCTTTCAGGCTAATCCGAACTTCCTGCTTACCTTGTTGGAAGCTATCTCGAATTTCATAAACACCGGGGAATGCCACCAGTGCTTCTTTCAAACCTTCTGCCGCACGCTTTAATTGTTCAACCGATAATCCGGATAATTCGATGTTTATATCGGGACCGGGTTTGGTGGTTGAAGCAGTGAAATCGAGCCGAGCACCTTCAGCAACCGTGCCGGTTAATTTACGCCAACGATCAATGATTTGTTGTCCGGAGAACGAGCGCTGTGCCGGGTCAACCAGTTCGATTAACACCATGCCAGAGCTGTCACCGCTCCACTGGGTAACTACATCGTTAATTTGCTGTTGACCAGTTTCTTGCGCCAAACGGTTTTTCAATTCAAAAGCGCTTTGTTCCAATTTATATAAACCGATTTCTAGATCTTTTGAATCGCTGCCGACTGCTAATTTTAATTGGGCGCTTGGTGTGTCTACATCAACCGATGGGAAGAACACCGTATTTAGCCAGCCACTGCTGAGTAGAACCGCGGAAATAACAAACATACCGACAAACGCCGACAAGGTTGCGTATCTCCAGAACAATGCTTTTTCTAAAAATGGTTGGTACCAGTTTTTCAAAAATCGGTTCAACCAACCGTCAAAGCTATCTTGAACCTTAACCATGCGACTGCGTTTGTAATTGTTTGGTTTTTTTCCATCAGATAAGTGCGCCGGTAAAATTAACAGCGACTCGGCCCAAGAAAACAACAAGGTAGCAATGACCACTAAAGGAATTGCCAAAATTAATTTGCCCGATGGACCGGGTAAAAACAGCAAGGGTAAGAAAGAGATAATGGTGGTGGCAATCGCAAAACTAACCGGCTTTGCCACTTCGATTGCGCCATTAATTGCGGCATCTAGCCCCTCTTCACCCGCTTGGTTTTTACTGTAGATATTCTCGCCGACAATAATCGCATCATCGACCACTATCCCCAGCACCAGAATAAAGGCAAACAGCGATACCATATTGATTGAGCCGCCAAATAAAGGCAGCACAGCAAAAGCACCTAAAAATGAAACCGCGATACCGCAGCTAACCCAAAAAGCTAGCTGCAGTCGCATGAACAAAAGCAGTAATGCAAACACCAGAAATAGACCGATAGCAGCATTTTCGGTCAACAATTCAACCCGGTTACGGAAATATTTCGAGGTGTCTTGCCACATCGATAGCTCAACGCCCTGGGGAATATTCATGCCATGATTGTCTTTTAAATCATGCATTGCTTCTGAAATTTCTAGAATATTTTCTTGGCCGACCCGGTTAACTTTTAACGCAACTGCGGGCTGACCATTGTGTTTAATCCGCTGGCCATCTTCGACAAACTTCAGAGATACTTTGGCAATATCAGCCAACGTAATTCGGCTACCATCGGGAAAAGCTCTGAGTACCAAATCTTGATAATCATCGACCGACTCACGCAATCCAGCACCACGAAGCAGCACTTCACCGCCAGAGGTTTGTATTGAACCACCGGGTAAATCCAGTGAGCTAGCTCTAACCACCGCTGCAACTTCAGAAAAGGTAATTTGGTAGCGCTGCATGGTTTGCCGGGAAAGTTCGATTAACATTTCCTGATCCGGCAAGCCTGTTACTTCTACATCACTAACCGAAGGATATTCGAGTAGTTTTTCGCGCAACCGAGTTGCCAGAGCACCGAGTGAACGTAAATCGATATCGCCAGAAACAACCAATCGGGCAACTTCAAATTTGGCACTGATTTCTTTGACTCGAGAAGCTTCAACATCATCAGGCAAACCTGATACGCCGTCGAGGCGGGTTTTTACCTGATCAATTAATACCCGAACTGAAAAACCATAATCGACTTCTAATAAAATGCTGCTGCCATGCTCGCCACTAAAAGAAGTCATCGAGCGAATGCCTTCTAAATCGGCAATTGCGGCTTCTAGTCGGTCGGTCACTTGGCCTTCAACTGATTCAGGCGAAGCACCAGGATAGGCAGTTGAAATGCTGATCGCATCCAGACTTAAGTTGGGAAATAATTCTTTTCGGGTATCAGGCAGGGCCATAATACCGCCGACCAGAATCATTAACATCAGCAGGTTGGCGGCGACCCGGTTACCTGCAAACCAGGCAATAACTTGGTTCATGGTTGCTCCGGTAAAATCTCAATCCGGGAATTTTTTATGGATTTTTTAACTGTAGAAATATGAGTATCTGATAAGCCTTGATTATCCAACGATTGCGCTAAATCCAACGAAGGTTTAGGGCTTGATAGTTTGGGGTTTACTGGTTTTGAATTTTTCTCTTGTTCAGATTCACTATTGCTGACTGGGATGACTTGCATACCATCAACCACAGAATCTAATTGGGTCATCACAATTTTATCGTTAGGGCTTAGGCCGCTATCGATATAAACATTTTGCTTGCCTCGATAAAGCACACTGACCGGGCGCACTCTTAGCTTGTCATCATCCAGCAACCAAACTTCATGACCATTTCTTAATGCTTGGCGAGGAATTTCATAAACCCCTTCATACCAGCGGCCTGCAATTTGCGCTTCCAAATACATGCCGTCATTTAATGGTGGGCGGTTTGGCTGTGATTTATCTTGAGTAAACGGATGACTGATTTGTGCGACCACATGAATTAAGCGCGTTTGCGGATCAATACTGGCTTCAGTTCTAACCAGTTTTCCCTGCCAAAAATAATCTTCACGACCATTGCCTGATTTTAGGATTACTAACGCAGCGTCTTCGCTTAATGTTTGATCGTTAGGTAAATTGATTACCGAGAACATGTTATCGGTTAACGGCAAACGAACTTCTGCAAAGTCAGTAGCATAAATAATGCCCATGGTCAGTCCGGTAGTAACGAACTGTCCTTGGCTGACCACCGCTTGCCTAACTCGACCATCAAATGGCGCTCGCACTGATGTTTTTTGTAACTGACGAGTTGCCAAATCTAGCGCAGCTTTTGAGGCTTTAACGCTAGAACGGCTTTCATTTAATTGAGGAATCATGCAACCGAGACGATCTTTGGTGCAATCTCTGCCGCGACTACTGATTCGAGCGCGCGCTTCAATTTGCGCCAGCCTCACTTCAGAAGCAGACAGCGATGCTCTGGTTTTTGCTTGATCCGCCAGATAATTTGCCCGGTCGACCTTTAGCAGTAACTCGCCTTTTTTAACGAAGCCACCCGCAGCAAATTTACGATTCACTTCTAATACTTCACCGGTCACTTGGCTAACCAGCTGAACTTCTTGTCTAGGTTTGATAATGCCGCGGCTATAAACCGGAATTTGCATTTTCTTAGGCTGAACTTGCAGCGTACTCACGCTGGGCAGTTTTTCACTGAACTGCTTTGGTTCCGCCACTGGCTTGAACATTATCAATACGGCACTTGCGCCAATTGAAGCTGCAATAATTCCGATTGCAAGAAGCTTTCCTCTACTTTTACCGCCTTGCTGCAAAGGTTGAGAAGGCTGATCAGAGGTTTGAGCTGTTGCGTTTGCTGCGACCTGATCTGGTTGCTGATTACTGCTCATCAAGCACTCCGTTTATTCTATCAGTGAGCGGTGGCGCTACATGCCGGCCGCTGAGCTAAAGCTGGTGTTATCAAAATTCGATTGTGAGCAATCGCCAGAGACTGTGTTCTGGGGGATTTGCTCAAGAATATGGGTTAGATCTTTCAATACCGCGTCTTGCTGGGATTGAATAAAAAAGTGGCCGCCGGAATAGGTTTTTAATGAAATCTTTTGCTGATTAATTTCTTGCCAAGCGGCTAGCTGCGACAGACTTACCCGATGATCTTCAGTGCCACCCATTGCGGTAATCGGCAAATTAAAAGGTAAATGCTGTTTTGGCCGCCAATTTTCGATCGCTGCAAAATCTGCCCGTAAGATTGGCTCCAACAACTCCATTAGTTCCTGGTGTTCGAGCAATTCTTTTGGGGTGCCTTCAAGGTTTTTCAGCGCTTCAATAAATTGTGCTTTTGGCAGGCTACTTAGATTTCTGGCTTGGCCATGTTCACTCGGGGCTCTACGTCCTGAAACAATTAAATGCGCAGGAAGTGGCAAACCTTGTCGCTTTAATTCCAACATGGTTTCGTAAGCAAGGGTTGCCCCCATGCTATGGCCGAAGAAAACATAAGGCGTTTGGGTTTTGCCTTTCGATACAGGTACTAACGCAGGTGCTAATGCAGGCACTAGGCCTTGCACCATTTGCTCAATTGAGTTCAAAGGTTGCTCGGCCATGCGTTGCGCACGCCCCGGCAAACAAATTGCAGAAACTTCAACCGATGCAGGCAAAAACTGATGCCAATTAAAATAGGCTTGCGGACTGCCACCGGCAAAAGGAAAACAGAACAGTCGCAATTTGGGTTGCGCTATTGGTTTGGCAGTTAAAAACCAGTCAGCCAACTTATGGCTAGATTGGTTTTGCGCACTTGGCGAAAATGAAAAGCCCATGGTCTACCCCGGGTCTTGTTATTTTTATAATAGTTATGCCGCTGAAGCTAACATCAGGCTGCACGTTTGTCATGCGCTGGAGTGTCATAATCAGGGATTTCCTGCTCCAATTTGCGTATTCTTGGGTTTAGACTAGCAACCAGCAGTGTTACCAGACTAATCAGGCCAAGCATGCTGGCCAAAAGTGCCAGCCCGCGGCCTTCTCCAACACCAAATAGCCCTGACAACCAACCATTCCAAACATTGACCCATGCGCCGTTTTCTAACAAAGCTGGATAGAAAACTTTATCGGCTAACCAACTGTAAACAATCACCGACAGCGGCATCATACTGCCAACTAAACTTTGTCTAAATGCAAACACTCGCCCCTGATATTCCGGGTCGATTTTTGTTTGCCATAGCACTTGGCTCGACGTATTAATCATTGGAAAACAGATCATCACACCAATTGTGCCCAAGGCAAATAACCAACTGTTGGTTACCATGGGTATCAGGCAAAGTAATGCTGAGATTGAAATTGATGCAATTAAGAACATTGGCATTTTTTTAGTCGGTCCTTTCCAGATCGACATTAAACCGCCGCCAATAATCAAACCAATACCACTAGCAGACATAATAGTGCCCAGCTCGGCTTCGTTGGCAAAACTCAACACCATCGGCACAAACAACAGGCTGACGGCTGCCAAATTAAAGTTAACAAACGCCACAACCAGCAATACATGTAGCAAGCCAGGCCGCTGCTTTAGATAGCGCCACGCCTGTGTAATATCCTGCCAGCTGCGGCTTTTACTTTTCGGCTGCGCTGATTTTTTCGGATCGGGAATCTGACAAGCCAATAGCGTAAACAAGCCAACCAACATTGTGGCTAGGGTAATCGGGAAAATGCCTTTTAGCTCAACCTGCAATAACAACCAACCGGCAATCATTGGCGCAAAAAGTCGAATAACACCAATACCTAATTGACGTAAACCGCTGGCTTTTCCTAGTTTGTCTTTGGGAACCATTAAGGTGACCGATGCACTCAGTGCCGGGCCGGAAAAGCTTTGGCTGATCGAAACCATTGCAACCAAAGGCAGAATAAATTCCAGCTTTAATTGTTCAGCTAAAAACAGTTGGTACAAAACTACTGCGGCAGAAAACAACAGCAGCTGGCTAATAATCAAAATTCGCTTACGGGGAAATCGATCAACCCAAGCACCGGCCCACGGGCCAATTAATAAACCGGGCAAAATAGCCGCCAGAGCGATCATCGCAAACTGACTCACCTGGTTGTTTTGCTGGTAGTACCAAACCGCCAAACCAAAACTGGCTAAGCGACTACCGAGGAAAGAAACCAAAAAACCCACTAGCAAAATTCGGTAGGTTAACCAACCTTTTGCGCTGCCATAGGTTTTTGTATCGTCGATAATCGGCCCAGCGTCATTCAATGTGACGTTCTCTATTTGCTCAGAAACCTTGGTCATTATTTTTATTCTCATTACACCATGAGCTGAAGACAATTCTACGCTGGTTTGATGAGCCATAGGCGCAATCAGACACTTTTGAATTTACTGCTAGATGTCTGATTTCGTTAACACTCATCAAACCTACAGTTCCGTCCCTTCAATAAATTGCAGCAAGTAGTTGACTGACTGCTTCAGGTTTTGTGGTTGAGTAATAATCGACTCATGTCCACCGGCGACCTTCTCAATTTGCAGATTATCTTTGCCTAGCAACTTGTCCCAACCAAGGCTCATTTGCATGCGGGCTTTTTTACTCACTGACTTCAACAACCAACCGGCTTCTTTACCAACCACATCTTCAGGTCGAATAAGCAGCGTGGGAATCGCTAAAGGCAGTGATTGGTAATCGAGCAACATGCGGTTAAAGCCTTTTAATACCCGCAAATAACCAGAAATTTGCGACTTAGTTAATTGGCCGCGTACCGCTCGACGGATCAAATCTAATTTATCTTCATCAGATAACTGAGCCAGCGTTTCTGGGTCTGGTGCCTGCTCACCCAACAGCCAACCAAGTGCTTGCTGATCATCAATTTCTTTTAGCCCGTGCTGTCGTAATAGCTCTGCAGGATAAGAATCCATTAACAACAAACCAGAAACCTGATCACCCTGGGCGATTAATTGCTGCGCCATTTCATAGGCGACTACACCGCCCATTGATTGCCCGCCTAACCAATAAGGCCCTTCTGGCTGGTGCTTTTTAATCGATTCAATATAAAAGGCTGCCATTTTTTCAACATTATCAAATGGCACTTGGTCGGCTTCCAAGCCTTTGGCAGTTAAGCCAAATACCGGGCGTTGCTGCTGTGTTTGCTTAGAAATTTCAGCGGCCATCTGCTGATAAATTAATACTTGAGCACCGATTGGATGCACCAGATAAATCGGCGTTAAATCGCCCAGTGGCTGAATTGGAGTTAACGGACTCCATTCAATGTCACCTTGCTGCTGCTGAATTAATTCAGCCATCGCAGCAATGGTTGGTGAACTAAACAAACGCATAAGCGGCAAATCAACCGCGAATAAATCTCTTACTCGCGCCATCATCCGTGCCGCCATTAACGATTGACCGCCCAAATCAAAGAAGCTGGCATTTCGACTGACTTGCTTTTGCCCCAGCAGCTCGCCCCACAATTGTTCAAGTCGCTTTTCTACCGAATTTTGTGGTGGCTGATAACTGTGTTGCTGCTGAGAATTCATCTGCAACAATGATTTACGATCGACCTTGCCGTTATTATTTAATGGCCATTGCTCAAGGCAAAATATTTCTGAAGGAATCATATGACTTGGCAAAAATTCAGCAAGTAGTGCCTTCCAAGCTTGGTCAACAAACCAACTTTGCTGGGTTAATTGCTCGCCGATTAGCCAAGCTGCCAACTGAGGATTGGTTTTTGATTCGGTCACCATTACTCGAACATCGCTCACCGCTGCGAGTTGTAAAATAGCTTGTTCGATTTCGACCGGTTCAATCCGCATGCCGCGTAATTTAATCTGAAAATCTGCACGGTTAAGATATTGCAGGCGGCCATCATTCCATTGCCTAACTAAATCACCGCTGCGATACCAGGTTTTATTATCAAGCTGAATAAAAGTTTCAGCGGTTTTTTGTGGATCTTGCGGATAGCCCTGACCAAGGCTGGCACCAGCAATTAAAAGCTCTCCAGCAATGCCACTTGCAACATCTCTTAACTGTTGATCGACCACTTTTAATTGCAGATTATCAATTGGCCGTCCGAGTGAAATTGCCGGTTGATTTTCAATCGCAGCAAAATCAATCGATTCAAAGCAGGTAATGTCGCTGCATTCGGTGGGACCGTAAGTGTTATCTATTTGGCAATGGCAATGCGGATTGGCCTGCCATGCTAACAACCGGTTTGCCGTGATTGATTCACCGCCCAGCCATAATTGACGCAAGCTGGATAATTTCGGCCAGTTTTCTTCTGCCTCAATTAATGGATAAAAAGCACTTGGCGCAGCATTAATTAAGGTGATTTGATGTTGCTGTGAGGTATCGGCAATCACTTGCGGGTCATAGGCCGATGTTTCGGGCATTACTAGACAACCACCGCTTAGCAATACAGAAAGCAAATTCTTCTGGGTTAAATCAAAAGCAAAAGCACTGATTAGCAATGATTTATCTTGCTGGGTAATTTGGTATTGGCGCGAAAACCACTGATGTAAATTGGCAATATTACCTCGGCTAACGGCAGCACCTTTCGGTTGGCCAGTCGATCCAGAGGTATAAACCTGATAGAAACAGTCATCGGCTGCGGCAGAAAACTGAAGGTTCTCAGAAGGCTGCTTTTGTAATTCAGCTTGGTTTTGCTCTAGCCATTGGTCATCAATCAATAGTTTTGCGTTACTGTTTTGTAACAAATATTGTTTTCTTTGCTGTGGAATATCAGCATCCATCGGCAAATAGGCAGCACCGGCTTTAATAATGCCCAAAATCGCTAAAGGCCATTCAACGCAACGCGGTAAACAAATCCCAACAATATCACCAGCAACAATTTGCTGTTGTTTTAGCCAATATGCCAGCTGATTCGATTGCTGGTTTAACTGCGGATAACTGAGTTTTTTCTCGCCACAAACCACTGCCATATTGTTGGAATATTTTGCTGCAGCCGCTTCAAATCGCAACTGAACATCCGCCAATGGTTGCTTCGCTACCTCCGGACCTTGAATAGCTCGCTTTTCACCGCCCAAAATCAGCCTGAGATTGGCTAAAGTTACAGACTGCTGACCTGACTGTTGCAATATCTGCGTAGAGACGCCGATAAACCGTTGCAAAAACAGTAAATCATCAAATAAATTGCCATCAAAATCTAGCTTGAGGCTCATTACATCATCATCCAGTTGCGCCATAAACTGAACAAAACCTGGCGCTAGCGGCGTAATGCCCGTGCCACGCAATTGCTGGCCTTCAAATTCGCCGGTAGGAATAAACTGCTGGAAGTTGTACATAAACTGTAGCTTTCCAGCGGGCAACAATGAAAATTGTTGCTGTAAGGAAATTTGCAGATGATTTTTGCTTAGCTTCTGGAATTGACGCAATCCAGCAAGCAGCTCACTAAATGTGCCCTGCAGCCATTGGTTTTTAACTAGCGAAGGCGCTTGATGATAAAAACAACCCAGCGCCAAGCCAATGGCTCGAGTTCGCCCAGGATGGTTTTCCAGCAGCACAAAATCTTTTTCACTACGGCAGTAATGGGATAGCACTATTGCGTAAATGCCCTTCATATAAAGTGCAGGGGTAATTCGCTGCTTACGGCAAAAATCTTTAATAGCCTGCCAATGCGCTAAATCTAATTCAATCCGCTTGGATATATGATTTGCCGCTGGCGTTTTGTTTGGTAGTAATTGCTGTGGATCGAGAGACTCCACATCAGACAACTGCTGCTGCCAAAATTGCAGCGTCTCAGTTTGATCGAACTGATCTCTGGCTTGCTGGCTCCATTCAAAGAACGGATCTTGTAATAATTCCAGCGGTTGGTCCGACTTTGCTTCTTTTTGATAAACTTTAAGTGTTTCTAAAAAATGGCTGATAATTGCGATGCCATCTAACACGGCATGGTGGGCCGCTAATAAAGCCACATGATGCTGGCGATCAACACGCAATAAATAGCATTTACATAAAGTGCCATTTTCAATATCAAAGGTTTGTTGCTGGACCAATTGTTGAATCATTTGCTCGACTGATTGCGAAGCAGTGAGCTTGATCAATTGAAAATCGAGTTCTTTTTGTAATGGCAGCCACTGATAAACCGGCTCATGCCATGCTTGCTTGCCTTGACTGAAACGAGTGGAAAGTAGCGGAAATTGCTGTTGAATTTGCTCTAGCGATTTTTGCCATTTCTTTGGATCTAACTTGCCATGAATATGAATTGCATAGCCAAGTGAATTTTGCAGAGTCGTCGGTTCAGCTAAACTGGCCATTGCCAAATCTCGCTGCATCGGTGTTACCGGCAATACCTTGGCAACTGGCTGATTAATCTGTAAACCAATCGCTAACTCGGTGGTTGATTCCAGCGGAATTTGTAAAACTGATTGCTGGGAATTTTCGAGTATTTGATGAAGCACTGCTTGAAAATGGCTCAGCAATACTTCCATGCGTTCGGCATTATAAATGTCGGTGCTATATTCCAGCGATAATTCCAGACCCGACTTACCTTCGTTGGCAAATAAAGTCATTTCTTGTCGTGCGGTGGTTTGCTGGGATTTTAACGGGCTAATTGAAAGCGCCGATTCATTTGTTTGCTCTGCTGAAGATTGTTGATCTTCATTAGATGGCAGTTCTGAAAATTCACCATCATCGATATTTTGTAAGCTGAATGAAACCTGCGCCAGCGGCATATGACGAGTTGAGCGTGGCAAGCTGAGTTTTTCTAAAACCATTTCAACTGGTACTTGCTGATGCTCAAAAGCATCTAGCACATCGGCGCGATTTTTTTCTAAGAACTGATCAATCGACTGGTTGCCATTAACAGTGGCGCGCATCACCACCGCATTAACAAAAAATCCAACCAAATCTTCTAATTCACTTTGGCTTCGACCAGCAACCGGTACACCCACCGATAAATCATCTTGACCGCTGTGCCGCATTAGCAGCATTTGCCAGGCAGACAGCAACAACATAAATAGTGTCATTTGTTTTTGCCGGGCAAACTGATTCAACTGCTGTAGTAACTTAGCGTCTAATTTTCGATTAACCAAAGCACCAGCGCCACTGGAAACTTCCGGCCGCGGCCGATCGGTTGCTAGCTGTAACAATGATGGTGCGTCGGATAATCGTTGCTGCCAATATTGAAGGCTTTTTTCTAACTGCTGCGGCCCAAAGTTTTCTCTCTGCCATTGTGCATAGTCGGCATAACAAAGTTGAGAATCGCTATTTTCTATCAGCAAGCTATTTGTTGAGTTTTTCTGCAGTAAATCCAGCGAGGCCTTTTGATAAAAAGCGATAAGCTGCTGTAACAATATTCGATTCGACCAACCATCCGATGCAATGTGATGCAAACTGATCAGCAGTAAATTTTGATGGTCAGAAACTTCAATTAATCTGGCGCGAATTGGATGCTGGCTTTCTAAATCAAAGCTACGCAGCGCTTCCAAATCAGCTAAGCGAACTTGTTCTTGTGGTTTATCGGCTAAATCAAACCGTTGTTCAAAATGGAGTATTTGTGCCGGAACGGCATCAATCTGCTGTCCGCCCTCTCCATTGTTGGCGACAAAGCGACTTCGTAAAATTGAATGTCGATTGACCAGCATTTGTAATGCGCGATTCAAAGCGACCGAATTTACCTTGCCCCTGATTAACATAGCCAGCGGCATATTAAACGCAGCGCTTTCAGGATTTAAACGGGACAAAAACCACAATCGCTCCTGCTGAAAAGATAATGGTATAATATCGGTTTCAATAAAAACTTTCTTTATTATTTTAGGCAGCTTAGGCTGGCTTGCCTGAATTGAAATCTGTTGAGTGAACGCCTCTAACTGTGGACTTTCGAAGATAACTCTCAATGGCAGGTTAATTTGGTGCTGTCTGTTAATTCGTGCGATGAGCTGAGCGGCTAACAAGGAATGGCCGCCCAAAGCAAAGAAGTCATCTTGTAGGAAAATCGGCTCATCGCTGGTTAAATTAAGTAGTTCCTTCCATGTACCAGCAATCGCTATTTGCAATTCACTTTGTGGGAAGTCGCCTTTTCTCTCCAGCTGTTCAGGTTCAGGCAATGATTTGCGATCAACTTTTCCATTGACCGTTAGTGGCATTACCTCCAATTCAATCAACTGTTGCGGCAACATGTAGGCTGGCAGCGCTATGGTTAATTGTTTGCGGCACTGTTCTTTATCTAATATCTGGCCAGCATTTAGAGAGTAATAACCCACTAAATAATCGTGTTTTTCATCTGAGGTTTGGCTGGCTTTACGCTGTTTTAAAAGTACTGCCGCGTGTTGGATTTGTGGGTTCGATAGTAGTGCGGCTTCAATTTCACCTAGCTCTATTCGATAGCCACGTAACTTAATCTGATCGTCAAATCGGCCCAGGTATTCTAACAAATCAAGGTGATTGAAGCGGGCTTTATCGCCGGTTAAATACCAGCGAGTGCTACCATCAGTTGGGTGATTTAAATGAATAAATTTTTCTGCAGTTAATTGCGGCTGATTAATATAACCATCGGCCAAACCAACCCCTGAAATCGCCAATTCCCCTGCTGCACCGCTCATTACAGGGCGTTGCAGGTCGTCGAGTATTTGCACCTGATAACCAGGCAGTGGCGAGCCTAAACAAGGTTGGTTGTTCTCGGTTATTTCTACTGAAGTGGTATCGACTGTGGCTTCTGTAGGGCCATAAACATTGAATGAGGTTACCGCTTCTAGCCTTGCTAATTGCTGCCATAGCTGCAGATCAATCGCCTCACCGCCAATTAACATGATATTTGGGCGTGAGTCAGCGGGCAGTTGTTTTAATTCCGGTAATAATTGACGGGCAAGCGACGGCGTAAGATCCAACCCATAAACACCATTGATATTTAACCAGCCAGCCAAGGCTTCGGGGTTTAGCCGCGTCAGTTCATCTATCGGTGCAATTGTCGCCCCTGCAGCCAACTGAATCAGCTGCTTCATCGAGGCATCAAAAGCGACCGAAGCATTGACCGCAATTTTTTTTGCAGTTAAATCCCGTCCTGAATAAACCGTGCCGTGTAAAGCTTTAAATAGATGGGTGATCGCGCCATGGTTTATCTGAACCCCTTTCGGAGCACCGGTAGAACCAGAGGTGTAAATCAAATACGCCGCCATCGTCGAATTGAGAAGCACCGGCTGAAATGGGTGGTTCTGTTGTGGCAACTGGTCGATTAAACACAGCTGAAAATCAGAATATTCTGGGCTTTTGCTTGTATCAAGATTATTTGCTAACTCAGAATGACTGATTAAAAAAGCAGGCTTAGCATCTTGCAACACGGCTTTTTGTCGCGCCAATGGCCATTGGCTATCCAACGGCAACCAAACAGCTCCAGCACGCCAAATACTATATAACACTAGCGGTAAATCGATGTTTCGATCCAGCAAAACAGCAACCCGATCGCCAGCTTTAAGCCCTCGCTGCTGCAAGTAACCTGCGAGATTTGCAGATTTATCGATCAACTGCCGATAGCTGTAACTCGCCCCGCTGGAATATATCGCTGAATTGTCAGGATTCCAGCTAGCTTGCAGTTCAATTAATTGCGGTAAATACCCGGTTTGCCAAGTAGAAAGCCAGTCAATTAACGGCTGCTTTGCTGATTTAATTTGTTCAGCTATTTGCGGCGTTACAACACCTTTAGGTGCCTGTAATTTTAATTTGCCATCGGCAAGTTTTAACTCAGCACCAAGCGCTTGCAGCTGCTTGATTAGCCCGAAAGGTGTCGGATGCATCAAAACTCCAGTTCTTCTAATTCTTCTGTTTCTTGTTGTTTTTGGTTGTTTTCTGACTGCTGATGCACCGATGTGCCCTCAGCAGCCCCAAGTTCCAATTGATTCACTGGTAACTCAGGATGCTCCAATACTGCATCAGTCAGTAGAGAAAAACTATCTGCAATTGCTTGCATTGATGTTTCGGCAAATAAATCTTTTCGATAATCCAAACTTAAATTCAATTTATCTTGCGACAAATTAAAACTAAATGTCAGATCAAATTTAATAGTTGCCCGACCTTTACCATCTTCTGCTGCACTGAGTGCTTCAACCGCAATTGAATCTGAGTCAGGCGATTGTGCCAGACCTTTAGTCGAAGTTTTATCAGCTGGCGCTGGCATTTGATTGAGTAAAATCATCGCTTGGAATAGTGGGCTGCGATCTTGTCGGTTACTTTGCCCTGTTAATTCAGTTACTTGGTCGAACGGTAAATCCTGGTAACTCCAAGCATCAAGGCAAGTGTTACGGCTACGCTGAACCAACTGGTTAAAGTTAGGCGCTCCGCTTAAATCAGCTCGCAGTACCAATGTATTGACGAAGAAACCAATCAATCCTTCTACTTCTAGCCGATTCCGCCCCGAAACCGGCGTACCCAATGCAAAATCTTGCTGTCCGGTATAGCGCGACAGCAGCAATTGAACCGATGCATTTAAAACTGCAAATAAAGTGGTGTCAGCCGATGCGGCTAGCTGCTGCAACCCCGCTAGTTGTTGCGCTGTCAGAGAGAGTGGGATTGACGCAGCGACATCGGTAACCGATTGACTGCGAGGGAAATCAGTCGCTAATTGGAGGTCTTCAACAGAATTTAACTGCTGCTTCCAATAATCTTGCTGCTGATTCAAGCGCTCTCCGGTTAACCATTGCTTTTGCCATGATGCAAAGTCGGCATATTGAATTGGCAATGTCGGTAGCACCGACAAATCTGCCTGACTTTGATAAAGCGCCATTAATTCTCTGGCTAAAATCTCGGTCGACATGCCATCGGAAACAATATGATGTAAACAAATGACAAGAACATGACTGGGCTGTTTGGCCAATTGCTGTTGGCTGTTTTCTTCAATCAAAGCGGCTCGTAATAATCCAGCCTGTTGCAAATCAAACGGCTGGCTCAGCAAAGCTTGAATCGTCGGCCGTAATTCAGTTCCGGTTGAGTCTAAGTCAACCTGCTGTAGCGACCAGTTGATTTCTTTTTGAACCATTTGTTGCGGTAAATCGTTTTCAGTGACAAAACCACTACGCAAAATTTCATGGCGTTCAATTAACGCCTTGAAAGCATTTTCTAACCGCTGCGCATCTAACTTTCCAGTCAGCCTCAATACAAATGGCATGTGGTAAGCCAACGACTGCGGATTCAATTGATGCACCAGCCATAAGCGTTGCTGGGCCAATGAAAGTGGCATTAACTGCGAAGGTTGATCATTTCTAGTTTGCGCAACCAGCGGCAATAGCGGTTGGTTGGCTTGCTGTAATTGAAGCTCAACCATTTTCGATGCTAATTGCTGAAGCTGCGGCTGAAGGAAAATCTCCCTCACCGACAATTCAATTGAAAATGCATTAGCCGCTTGCGCTGCCATTCGCGTTGCCAGCAGCGAATGACCACCTATTTCAAAGAAATGACTGTTTCTGCCAATCTCTCGGCCTATTTCTAAACCGGGCAATAATTGCTGCCAAATAGTAGCGAGCTTTTGTTCAACTTCACCCTGCGGCAATTCAATTTTTTGTGATTTTTGCTCGATCGTCGTCGCTAGCAATGCTTTGCGATCAACCTTGCCATTGGCAGTTAACGGCCATTGCGCCAAATATTCAAAACTGGCCGGAATCATATGCAATGGCAAACTTTCGGCCAGATTTGTGCGCCAACTGCCCTGCTCGATTAATTCGGCAATCACAGTTTGATCACCAACCACCCAGCTGCGCAGCTGTTCGGTTTGATTGTTTTTATCGACCAGAACACGACTGTCGCTAACGCCAGGCAAGCTTGAAATTGCCGCTTCAATTTCCGCCGGTTCAATTCGCATGCCGCGTAATTTAATTTGGAAATCGATTCGGTTGAGATATTCCAAGCGACCCTCAGTTTCACCGTTTTCGATTAACCACTGACGGACTAAATCTCCGGTTCGATACACTGTTTGGTTGTTTGTATCGCTGACAAATACCTGATCGGTTTTTGCTGCATCTGCCGGATAACCTAATCCAAGGCTGGCACCGGCAATCACTAATTCACCGGCTAAACCGGGTATTACCGGTCGTAATTGGCTATCGACGACTTGTAATTGCAAACCATCAATTGGCCGACCTAGCGCCATGGCGCCTTGGTCAGCGACTTCGGCAAAATCGATACGCTCAAATGTGGTGATATCGGCACATTCGGTGGGGCCGTAAGTATTATCAATTTGGGTGTTGCAATTGTCACTGGCCAACCAAGCCTGTAAACGATTGGCGGCAATTGGTTCTCCGCCTAACCACAGCTGGCGCAAGCTGGCTAGTTGCGGCCAGTGATTTTGGTCTTCAACTAACGGATAAAAAGCGCTCGGTGCCGCGTTAATTAATGTGATTTGCTGCTGTTGTGCGGTATCCAATATGACTTTTGGTTCAAACACCGTCATATCTGGAATCACCAAGGTGCCGCCCTGTAATAGCACCGCCAGTAAATTCTTCTGGGTTAAATCAAAACCGAAAGCGCTGACTAATAGCGATTTGTCAGTGCTCGCAATCTGATACTGGCGGGTGAACCAACTATGCAGGTTCTGAATATTACCCCGGCTAACTGCGGCACCTTTTGGTTGGCCGGTCGAGCCAGAGGTATACACCTGGTAAAAGGCATCAGATGCCTGCGCGGCAGATGGTAAACTGCTGGTTGGTAAGGTCGTTAATTCTGCTGAATTTGCCGCTAACCAGTCGCAATCAATCAATAATTTGGCCGATGAATCTTCAACCATATATTGCTTTCGCTTAACTGGAATATCAGCATCCATCGGCAAGTAAGCAGCACCGGATTTGATAATGGCCAATATCGCCATTGGCCATTCAATGCAGCGCGGCAAACAAATCGCCACCGTATCACCGGCTTTGACTCCGCGTTGATTTAAGTAATGCGCAAGCTGGTTGGCTTGCTGATTGAGTTGCAAATAACTCAGTTGTTGTTCGCCACAGATGACCGCAATTGATTTAGCAGACTGTTCAGCTTGGGCTTCAAAACGCAGCTGAACATCGTCATTTAACGGCTGGCTCTGCTCGCCCAACAGCTTGTTTTTATTTGATTGGATTTCATCTGGCAGCAAGAAACTTAACTGGTTAAGTGATTCGATTGCTCTGTTTTGCTGATGATCATTTTCAGAAATTCCGAGCAATTGCGCCGAGATATGTGCCAAACGATCGAGCAAGTTTAAGTCGCTAAAATCATTTGATGAATAATCGAGATAAAGCGCCAGATGATCTTTAACCAGTTCGACCAATAGCTGAACCTGACCATTAGCTAGCGGCGTTCTACGAACAATATCAATCGCTTGCCCAGCAAAGCTCAACTGGGGCATGAAGTTTAAGAAGTTGTAACTAAAGCCAATTTCAGATTGCGGCAGCAATTGCTGTTGCTTGAGAATCGACAAGCTACCGGCTTGCTTGAGCGACTTGCGCTCGCTAGATAACCACTGCCATAAATCGTCGACTGAATTTGAATTCAACGCTTGATGGTTGAATATAAACGGTGCCAGTTGGTAATAACAACCAGGCTGATCTGCATTGCTACGGTTACGGCCTGAGTGGAATTCACTGATCGCAAAGTCAGCGTCTGCCCGGCAATAATGGGCAATCAATAATCCGTACAAGCCCTGGAAATAAATTGCCGGTGTAATTAGATTTTGTCGGCAATATTTACGCAGCGCTTGAATATGCACCGCATCCAACTTCAGTGTTTTTTCAACACGATCTAAATTGTTTTGTGGATCGTTATTTACTTCAGAACCATTTGGCAGGAAATCTTCAGCACTCCCTCCAGCGCCCTTATCAAATAGCAACGGCTTGCGGAAACTCAAACCTTGCGCATTGGCTAACTTAGCTTGCCAGAATTCAATCGCGTCCGCTCTATCAGTTGCTGCTCGTTGCTCCAGCACCATTTGTGAATGCAAATCTGCTGGCAGTCCAATCTCAAAATCGGCAATAGAGCCGTCAATTAATGATTGGTAACGTTCGATGATCCGCTGCAAGTGCGCCATACCGGCAGCACCATCCATCAAGGCATGGTGCGAGGTGAAAACGGTCACGAAATGATTGGGGCTAATTTGCCACAATTGATTGGCCATTAAAGCTTGCGGGGTGCCTGCCTCAATATCAAAGGGCCGTTCAATAAACTGATTGATCCGCGATTTAAGCGCAGTTTCGGTTAATTGCAGCGATTGATAATCATGGAATGCAAAAGCAAACGGGCTATCCGATGTTTTTGCAAAAGCTAATTCTTGACCCGTTCCAGCAACAAAACCACTACGCAACACCGAGAAATGATCGGCATCCATTTGTAGGCTTTGCTGCCAAAGCTCGATATTTACATCGGCATGTAAATGCGCCGCATAACCCAAGGTATTTTGCAGCGAATCTGGCTGTTGTTGGCTGGACAACCAAATATCGCGCTGCATTGGCGAAACTAACTGCTGATCGGTTTCAGTACTCAGATTGACTAGGCTTTGCTGTGACTCGGCCAGTAATTTATCTAACAATTGACAGAACTGGCTGGAGATTTTTTCAGCCGTTGCATGCAAAAACAAATCTGAACGATATTCCAATACCGCAGCTATCTGCGACTGACCGCCCTTTTGTTGCGGCGATAAGATCAGATTCAATTCATACTTTGCGCTATTACGCTGCGGCGGCAAACTCGAAACTTGCAGGCCATTCAATGGTTGATTGGGTCTAGAACCCGACGCATCTTCTGATGCTAAATCATTTGATTGATTGCTCAGATTCTGCCAAGCAAAACCTGCCTGAACCAATGGCTGACGGCGACTATCACGCGGCAAATCCAACTGATCTAAAATCATTTCTACTGGTAGATGCTGGTAATCAAATACATCGAGAATAGTTTGCCGATTGCGCTGCAAATATTCATCGAAAGTTAAATTACCCGTCAAATCCACCGGTAGAATTAATCCATTAATGAAGAAACCCACTAGGTTTTCTAGCGCCTGATGATTTCGCCCAGCAACTGGAGCGCCAATACAGAATTGCTGCTGGCCACCCGCTAGCTGTGATAACTGGATTTGCCACACACTGGCCAACAACATAAATGGGGTGATTTGCTGCTGCTGGCAGATGGCTTCAATTTTTGCCGTTTGCTGGGCAGATAAACTAAAGCGTAATTGCTGCCCTTGGCTTGAAACCTGTTCTGGCCATGGCTGGTCTGGCTTTAACTCCAGCTGCGAAGGTGTTTTGTACAACCGGTCTCTCCACCATTGCAGCTGCTGATCCAACACCTCAGGTTGCAGCCAATCTCTTTGCCAGATCGCATAATCCGCATATTGAATTGGCAATTCTGGCAACCGAGCATCATTAATTAGATCGGCGATATTGGCCTGCTGTAATTCATCCGCCAGTTGATAACCTAGAACCAGCTCTTGGATCATTCGATCAACCGACCAACCATCAGAAATAATATGATGCATATTCAGCAATAGGCCATAGCAACCATTCGAATAATCGATTAGTTGGAATCGATAAAGTGGCCCATTTTGTAAATCAAAACAAAAGCCCGCTTCATCATCAGTTCTTTGCTGCAAGTCTTGCTGCCAGCTTTCTGATTGATGTTGGCTGACCGTTAATTGACCATCAAGCACTGAATTAATTTGTTGCCACGGCTGACCTTCATTTGCCGGGAAAACGGTTCGCAAAGCTTCATGCCTTGCAATCAGTAAATCAACAGATTGACCCAGCGCATTAACATTTAACTGGCCTTTTAAAATCAGCGCAGTCGACATATTATAGGCCGCATTACTTGCCATCTGGTCGATAAACCAAAGTCGCTGCTGGCCAAAGGATAAAGGAATCTGCTCAGGTCGAGTTTGCACAACTAAAGCCGGCATTTTTTGCTGCTGAAGTTGCTGTTGATTTAATTGCTGAATCGCAGTCGCTAAATCACCGATTACTGGCGTTTCAAAAATCTGCCTGACCGGAATTTCACAATCCAGCTGATCACGAACTCTAGCGACTAACTGAGTTGCTAATAATGAATGACCGCCGCTATTGAAGAATTGGCTGGCGGTATCAAGGTCATCTCGCTGCAACAAATCACTACAAATTGCAATTAACTGCTGCTGCAATAATTGATCGGCTGGCACTGCATTTAACTGCAGCAGCTGTGAAATATTTTGATCTTGTTGATGAGTACGGCCTTCCTGCCATGAATTGGCTTCTGGCCATAATTCGGACACCGCCAGTTCAGGTTGCAACAACAAACGCTCGATCAGCATTAAATAACCATCGGCCAATGCACTAATCGTTTCTGTTTTATACAAAGCACTGCGATAACTCAGGTTGAGAGAGATTGCCCCGGATTCCAGCTCGCTAGCGTTTAATTGCAAATCAAACTTAGCTTGCTCTACCGCACCGGCGAAATAGGGGCGAATTTGCAATGCTTCAGCAGAAATCGGCTGATTTTGTTCTTCGGCAGCAGCTTCCAATGTTTGGTTATTTTGCAGCACCAGTAAGTTCTGGAAAATCGGTGTTTGATTCAAATGGCGCTCAGCAACCAATTCATCAACCAGCTTTTCAAAGGGCAAATGCTGGTGCTGCTGGGCAATCAGCATATTGGTTTGGGTTTGTTCGAGTAGCTGGTTGAAATTGAGATCTTTTGTAAAATCCGCTTTCAACGCCAAGGTGTTAACGAAGAAACCAATTAAGGGCTCCAGTGCCTGCTGGTCACGCCCGGCAACCGGCACACCGGTTGCAAACTGACTTTGCCCTGAAATGCGCGAAAGCAACAACTGCCAACCTGCGAGCAAACCACTAAACAATGTGATGTTTCGATCTGAGAGATGTTTTTTAAGCTGTTTACCGAGCACCGCATCAACTTCAAAACTATGACCGGCACCAGCGGGATCTAACTTTGCTGGCCGTACATAATCTGTCGCCAGTTGCAGGTCTTCAACTTGCGATAAATTGTCTAGCCAAAAATCTAACTGTTGCTGCAACGGTTGGCCAACCAGCCATTGTCGCTGCCACAGTGCAAAATCAGCATAGTGACATTCCAATGCTGGCAATCGACTGGCCGCCTGCTGCGCTGACATTCCAGAGCTGATCGCCTGATAAAGAACTGCCATTTCTTGAGTTAATCGGTTGATAGACCAACCATCAGAAATAATGTGATGCATACACAGCAATAACAAATGCTGATTATCGGAAACTTCGATTAACTCGACTCGCCATAGCGGGCCATTCTGCAAATCAAATGGAGCGGTTAACTTTTGCCGCGCCAGTTGTTTAATTTCTGCTTCATTATTTTCAGCATGCTGTGGTTTATCTAATTGCAACTGCCACAACTCAGCCACGGATTGAGGATCAATCTGTTGCTGCGGTTTACCGTCGTGTTCTATAAAGCGAGTGCGTAAACTTTCATGGCGCTGAATCAACTGAATAAATGTTTGTTCAAGCGCTGCTAAATTTAACGCCCCTTCAATCATCAAAGCAGAAGGCATGTGATAGGCCAGCGAACCTGGATCCATCTGGTCAATAAACCACAATCTTTGCTGGGCAAACGACAACGGAATGTTCTCTGGCCGTGGATTGACAGCGGCCAGCACAGGAATATTTTGCTGGTTTTCAGTTTTTAATAATTGTTGGTCAATTTGCTTAGCCAACGCTTGTAGCTGGGGCGTTTCAAACACTGCGCGCAGCGGCAACTCCAATTCAAACTGCTCACGAATACGCGACATTAAACGTGTTGCTAGCAGCGAATGACCACCCAATTCAAAGAAACCACTTTCACGGCCTATCTCAGATTGGTTAAGCAACTCAGCATAAATTTCTGCCAGCTGGTGTTCTGTTTCACTCTGCAATGGCGATAACTGCTGAGCTTTTTGCTGGTCGGAAACTTGCAATAACAATTGCTTGCGATCGACTTTTCCATTGGGTGTTAATGGCCATTCTGCAAGCAGGTCAATGCTGGCTGGCACCATATAAGTTGGAATTTGTTGGCTCAATAATTGCCGCCAATCTTCTGGCAATAGCGGTTGTTGGCCGGTGACAGCAAAGCCACGTAACTGCTCAGTACCGGATGATTTGTCGACGAGTACTCGCGCATCTTCGACCGCATCAAGGCTACAGATTGCTGCTTCAATTTCACCGGGTTCAATTCGCAGGCCACGTAATTTCAACTGGAAATCAATTCGATTTAAGTATTCCAACCGACCATCAGGATTTTCTTCATTGCCAGCCCATAATCGAACCAAGTCGCCGGTGCGATAAAGTTTTTGTCCTTTATCTAATAGCGGGTGCTGAATAAATACCTGTTGGGTTTTCTCATCATCTTGAAAATAACCCGCGCCCACTCCGGCACCGGCAATACACAACTCACCCGGCAAACCAGGTGCCACTGGGCGTAGCTGGGAATCCAGCACCAATAATTGAACGTTGTCGACCGGCCGACCTAAAGCAATAGGGTTAGACGGCTTGGTTGAATCGGTATTAACCAACTCACTCCAATCCAACTGCTCGGCAACCGCAATATCGGTACATTCTGTTGGGCCGTAAGTGTTGGCAATTTGCGCCCGACAACTATTGGATGCGACCCAATTAGCCAAGCGTGCCGCAACTATCGGCTCGCCACCTAACCAAATTTGTCGAAGCGAACTAAATAATGGCCAGTCCTTTTCAGTATCCAGCAATGGATAAAATGCGCTGGGCGCAGCATTTAATAAGGTGATTTGTTGCTGATAAATCTGGTCGCGAACCAGCATCGGATCAAACTGATCCATTTCCGGCAATACCACAGTGCCGCCAACCAACAAGCAGGCGAACAGATTTTTCTGGGTTAAATCAAAACCGAAGGCACTGATAATCAGCGATTTGTCTTGGTCAGAAATTTGGTACTGATTAATAAACCATTGCTGCAAATTCGCCACATTGGCTCTGCTAACTGCAGCACCTTTCGGGTTGCCAGTGGAGCCTGAAGTGTAAATCAGATAAAACAAATCATCTGCGCTAGCCAGCTGCTGAACATTACTCGCAGAGAAGTTTTCTAATTGATTTTGTTGTTGTAAAACATCCAACGCTAGCGCAATCGACTGCTGAGGAATCCATTGTTCAATACGCTGTTGAATAGATTGATGGGTCAACAAAATTTTTGATTGACTATTTTCGAGCAAATATTGCAAACGTGCTGGCGGGTAATCTGCATCCATCGGCACATAAGCCGCACCTATTTTTACTGCAGCCCAAATCGCAATAAACCAATCGGTATGCCGTGGCAAACAAATTGCCAATCGGTCACCAGCAGAAACGCCCTGCTGCCGGAGCAATTCTGCCAACTGATTAGCTCGCTGATTTAACTGACGGTAGCTTAATTGGCTATCGCCACAAATGACCGCGATTTGCTGCGGTGATCTGGCAGCTTGATACTCAAACTTTTGCTGAATATCCCACCCAGGTAATCCAACTTCATGCCCAACCAGCCATGGTTTTTCTTCTGGTAGCAATAAGCTTAATTGCCCTAAAGTCACGGATTCAGTTTGATTGCCGAAGGCCAAAAACTCATGACTTAAACAAGCGATTCGCTGCAAGAATTGTAAATCTGAAAAAATATTTTGCTGATAATCGAGGAACAATGTCAGCTGATCTGAAGTCATTTCAACTAGCAACTGCACTTGGCCTTCAGCCAAAGGTGTCGCCCGATCTATTTCAACATTATTTCCCGAAAACTCAACCTGCTGCAGGAAGTTTATAAAGTTGTAGCTAAAGCCGATTCTGCTATTGGGTAGCAGCTGTGAAAGCTGCATTACTGACAAGTCACAATGCTGTTTTATTGCTTTGCGCTCTTGCTTAATTGCAGCCCAAAATGCTTCGACTGGCTGATCTGCCACCAACGATTGCTGCTGAATTAAAAACGGCTGCAACTGATAACAACAAGCAATTTGCTGCATCATTTGTTTATTACGGCCTGAATTAAATTCACTGATGATGAAATCACCATCCGCACGACAATAGTGTTGAATCAATAAGGCATACAAGCCTTCAAAATAAAGCGCAGGGGTTATTTTCATCTTTCGGCAATAGCTGCGAATTGCTTTGCTATGTTGAGGGTCAAACGACAGTTGGCGGCTGATCACCTGATTGGTAACCGGTGACTGGTGCGGCAAACGGAAGTCTAACGATTGTAAATTACTCGCTTGGCCAGCAAGGCGATCTTTCCAGAATGCCAAGGTGCTAGAACGATCCATTTGCTGCAGGTTTTGTGAAATAAACACTGCGTATTGATCATCATTAAAACTGGCGTTTAGCTGCTCAATCGCTGTTGCTTGTTGCTCGCCTTGGCTCTGTGCGTGCCACATTTCAGTGGTTGCAAATCGGCTGAAATTACCCTTAATCAGTGCTTGATAGGCATCGCATACCTGCTGCAAATGCACCATTCCAGCAGCACCATCCATTACCAAATGGTGCCCCACCAACATCGCAATATAATGCTGGTCGGTTATTTTCCATAAATGATTAGCAAACAGCGGCTTTGTATTGTCCGATAAATCAAAGGGCTGAATCAGTTGCTGGCGCATCGTGGCAACCGCCTGCTGACGATTAAAATCATCGGCTAGGCAATCTTTAAAACTAAAGCCGGCATCTTGATAATTTTGAATCACCTGCCATACCAGCGCATGCCCGCGCTGCTTCGATGCAACAAGCTTCAAACGCATTGCCGATGAAAAGTCGCTGGTCATCTGCACTGCTTGCTGCCAAATATCTAGGTCTAGCACTTGGCCACTTTCCAGGTGGAAATGCGCTAAATAGCCAACGGTATTTTCCAGCGTTTGCGGATGTTGCAAACTAGATAAATACATATCTCGCTGCATTGGCGTTAAAGGTAAAACGGCTTCAGTTTCTTTAGCGTCCAACTGCAATTGCTCGATTAATTGCGGTTGAGTAATTGATGGTAAATTAACTATCGCGGCATCTGGCTGGTTGGCCATCTGCTGCAATAAGGTTTGCAGCTGTTGCAAGATTAGCTGTGCTGTTTCAGCATCAAACAGATCACTGTTATATTCCAAAGAGCCTGTTAGCGACTGATTCGTGTTGTAACGGCTAAACAAGGTTAATTCATATTTTGCGGTGGTTTTTGCCACATTAAGAGGGCTAAAACTCAATTGACCTGAACTGTTTTTGGCTTGGTTATAAACGTCTTGCGAAGTTTCGCCGACCGCCTGCTGCTGGAAGGCGAAAGCCGTTTGAACTAAAGGCGCACGGCGCGTATTACGTTGAACGTCCAGAGCTTCTACCAGCATTTCTACCGGCAGATCTTGATGTTCGTAAACATTTAATAGCCGCTGCTTAACTCGAGCGAATAACTCTACAAGACTTGGGTTTCCGGTAAGGTCGGTGCGCAGCACTAACCCGTTAACAAAAAATCCCACCAGATTTTCTAATTCAGTTTGATCTCTTCCGGCAACTGGAATACCAATACAGAAATCTTGCTGGCCATTGGCATGACGTGACAGCAACAGCTGCCAGGCAGAAATTAACAACATGAATAGCGTTATATTCTGCTGCTCTGCCAACTGCTCTAGCTTTGACAGCAAGCCAGCTTCAATCTGGAATGGCACGCTGGCACCATTGCTAGACATTTGTGCTAAATGAGGCCGATCAGGGCGTAAATCTAAATGCTGATCGACACCATCCAGTTCTGACTTCCACCAATCAACCAATTCAGCTAACGGCTGATCTTGCAGCCAATTTCTTTGCCACAATGCGTAATCGGCATAATCAATTGGCAGTCTCGCTAAAGGTTTTACGCTTGTAGGCGCAGATAATTGCTGCTGATATAAAACCGATAAATCATGCAATAACACATCATTTGACCAACCATCACCAATGATATGATGCATACATAGCAGCAACAACTTCGGCGCTGCATGGGTATTTTCACCGGTAAAACAAACCAACCTAGCTCGGAACAACCATTGCTGGTCTAGTTCAAAACTATGCGCAGCATCTTCCGAAGCCAACTGTTTCGCTAGATCTTGCCAATTGTCCGTTTTAAATGATTCAACCGATAACTGCAGGCCATCGCCATCAAGAATTTCTTGCCAGGGTTGCCCGCCGTTTTGATTGGCATCGCTGGGGAAAATGGTTCGTAAGGCACTATGACGCTTAATCAATAACTTAAATGCTTCACTTAAAGCATCAACATTCAGATCACCATCAATTTTCAAGGCAATCGACATATTGTAAGGAACTGAACCGCCAGCTAAATGATCAATAAACCACAAACGCTGCTGGGCAAAAGACAGGGGTAACTTTTGATTATATTCAGCAGATCGAGCCAACAATGCTGGCCGAGCAACCACCTGAGGTAAACCATTAATAGCAGTGGCAAGTTCTGATAATTGCTGGGTTTCAAAAATCTGCCTGACCGGCAAATCTCGACCTAAAATCGTGCGTACTTTCGCCGCCATTCTGGTCGCCAATAACGAATGGCCGCCAATCCGGAAAAAATTAGCATTACGACTAATGTTTTGCTGTTCGAGCAGCTCAGCCCAAATACTAGCCAGTGCAATTTCAGTATCGCCCTGGGGCGCTTCAAATTGCAGCTGATCTTGCAAAAAATCAACTACTGGCAATGCTTTCTCGTCTAATTTACCGCTGCGATTTAACGGTAAATTTTCCAGCAATTGCCAGCTAGTTGGCAGCATATATTCCGGAAGCTGCCGCCTTAATTGAGATGTTAGCTCGCTGGTGATTCGTGTTTTATCTGCATTCGGATCACATACTAGCCATGCCACTAGTTGCTGCTGGCGAGTTCTAACCACCGCAGATTTCACCTGATGATGCTGTTGCAGTAACGATTCAATTTCACCGGCTTCAATGCGATAGCCGCGCAATTTTAACTGCTGATCACAGCGCCCGGCATAACAAAGCTCACCATTAGCATTCAAATAACCCAAGTCGCCGGTTAGATAAATTCGTGGTTGTTGCAAATGCTGACCACTAACAAACTTCTGCTGAGTTAACCCTGAATCATTTAAATAGCCACGAGCCAATTGCGGCCCGGCTAAAGCGATTTGGCCTACTGCACCAACAGCGACTGGATTTAGCTGATCATCCAGCAAAAATATTTGTTGATTAGCAAGCGGTTTACCTAAGCAAGAATTCTCGCCAGAAATTAATTTTACCGTGGCATCAACTGTGTTTTCACTCGGCCCATAAACATTGAATGCTGACAGCTCTTTTTCAGCTAGCGCCTGCCATAGCGATACTGAAATCGCCTCACCGCCAATTAATAATTGCTTTGGCAAAGGCAAGTTTTCTGACACTAAAACCTGCAATAGGCTCGGTGTAATATCTAGGCTATCCACTTGTTTTTCTAGCAGGTAGTTACTCAGCTGCCTGACCTCTAAGCGCAATGCATCAGGAATTAACACCAAGGTCGCGCCAAGGGAAGTTTGCATTAATTGCTTGATCGCACCGTCAAATGCAACCGAGGCATTCACTGCCACTCGTTTGCCCAACAAGTTTTCGCTTTGGTTATTAATTGCCTGATTTAAAGTAATTAATAAATGGTGCAGTGCACCCTGCTCAATTTGCACCCCTTTCGGCTTTCCGGTCGAACCAGAGGTAAAGATCAAATACGCCAGATTTTCTGCCGAATAATTTACTGGAGTAAATTCACAGGATTGATCCCAAGGCTGATCCAATAAAATAATCGGCAAATTCAAGGCTTGCTCAGCCGATACTTGCTCAACTAAATGCTGCTGACTAATCAAGGCAACCGCATTGGCATCTTCAATGATTTGTTGAATTCGCGCTGGAGGAAAAGCTGGGTCTAACGGCAGCCATGCTGCGCCCGATTTCCAAATCGCCCACAGTGCAATAATTTGTTCGAGCGATCGTGGCAAAAAACTGGCAACCACGGTTTCTGGCTGAGCATTATGCTGCTGCAGCAGTCCTGCTAACTGAGTTGATTTGCAATCTAACTCGGAAAAACTGAGGCTTTGCTGGTCGATTAATACCGCTGCAGAATCCGGGTATTGCTTGGCTAACGCCACCAAACGATCTGGCAAGGCTTTAAATGAAACCAACTGCTCAGGCTGCTGATTGAATTCAGCCAATTGCAGTCTATCTGCCTCGGGCAACCAATCTAGCTGATCAACTCGAACCTGCGGTTGTTCCAACAAGCTTTCTAGCAGAGCACAGAATTGCGCTGCGATTCTTTGGATCGTTTGCGGCTTAAACAATGCGGTTTGATAAACCAGTCGAGCATTCAATTCAGCATTCTCGGTTTCAGAAACCGTTAACTGAATATCAAATTTACTTTGCTCTAAGCCACCCTTCAAAAATGGCTTAATCAGCAATGCTGAAGCATCGGAATCGGTCGAGCTGATTTCTGTTTTTGGCGTATTTTGCAGCACCAGTAGGTTCTGAAAAATTGGCGTTTGTTGCAAATTACGCTCAATCGATAACTCATCGACTAGCTTTTCAAACGATAAGTGCTGATGCTGTTGCGCATCCAACATGGTGTTTTTACAGCGCTGGATTAAATCAACAAAGCTAGGTTGCTCGGAAAAATCACTACGCAATGCCAACGTATTAACGAAGAATCCAATTAACGGTTCTAGCTGACTATGCTCGCGCCCGGCAACCGGCGTTCCGGTGGCAAAATCACTTTGCCCAGTCAACTTGCTCAATAGCAGCTGCCAGCTAGCCAGCAAGCCGTGGAATAAGGTGGCGTTTTGCTGCTGCAACAGGCGAGTTAAACGGTTCGACAACCGCTTTGAAATAATGAATTCATGGCTAGCGCCGGTAGAATTTATCTGTTTTGGTCGATTAAAATCAGTATTCAGGTGGAGATTTTCAATACCCGATAGTTGCTGTGACCAATAGGCTGTTTGCAGCTCCAGCTGTTGTTTGTCTAGCCAAGTTCTTTGCCAGATTGAAAAATCTGCGTATTGAACTGTCAGCGCAGGCAATTGAACCGACTGCTGCTGGAGATATTCTTGATAGCTGTAGGCAAGGCTTTCCGTCAGACGACTAATCGACCAACCATCTGAAATAATATGATGCATACACAACAATAAAATATGTCGTGGCTTGCTTGTATTGCCGTGACCCTTATTACTGTGCCTTGCATTGTCAGCAATTTTAATTAATTCAGCACGCCACAAGGGGCCATTAACAAAATCAAAAGGCTGCGCCAGTTTTTGCTTCACCTGCTGTTGTAATTGCGCCTCGGAAACATCTGCATTGAACTGACTGATTGGCAGCGTCCAATTATCCGGCGCTTCAGCAATTTCTTGCCACGCTTGGCCATTGGCCTGCGGCAGACGAGTTCGCAAAATTTCCTGCTGCTGGATTAATGCCAAAAAAGCTTGTTCCAACGCAGTAACATTCACTTCACCATCAAGTTCAAGCGCCGCTGGCATATGGTAGGCCGCCGAAGCTGGATTTAATTGTTCAATAAACCACAGGCGCTGTTGGGCAAATGACAGAGGGATTTGTGCTGGACGAACTTGAGCGACTAATGCAGGTAAACCCGCATTCGAATTAGCACTGATCTTTTGAATTAATTGCGCCTGCTGCTGCAAAGTTGGCGCTTCAAACAATTGCCGTAGCGGCAGCTCTTGCTGGAATTGATCACGAATCCGTGACGCTAACTGAACTGCCAGCAGCGAATGACCACCTATTTCAAAGAAATGACTGTTTCTGCCAATCTCTCGGCCTATTTCTAAACCGGGCAATAATTGCTGCCAAATAGTAGCGAGCTTTTGTTCAACTTCACCCTGCGGCAATTCAATTTTTTGTGATTTTTGCTCGATCGTCGTCGCTAGCAATGCTTTGCGATCAACCTTGCCATTGGCAGTTAACGGCCATTGCGCCAAATATTCAAAACTGGCCGGAATCATATGCAATGGCAAACTTTCGGCCAGATTTGTGCGCCAACTGCCCTGCTCGATTAATTCGGCAATCACAGTTTGATCACCAACCACCCAGCTGCGCAGCTGTTCGGTTTGATTGTTTTTATCGACCAGAACACGACTGTCGCTAACGCCAGGCAAGCTTGAAATTGCCGCTTCAATTTCCGCCGGTTCAATTCGCATGCCGCGTAATTTAATTTGGAAATCGATTCGGTTGAGATATTCCAAGCGACCCTCAGTTTCACCGTTTTCGATTAACCACTGACGGACTAAATCTCCGGTTCGATACACTGTTTGGTTGTTTGTATCGCTGACAAATACCTGATCGGTTTTTGCTGCATCTGCCGGATAACCTAATCCAAGGCTGGCACCGGCAATCACTAATTCACCGGCTAAACCGGGTATTACCGGTCGTAATTGGCTATCGACGACTTGTAATTGCAAACCATCAATTGGCCGACCTAGCGCCATGGCGCCTTGGTCAGCGACTTCGGCAAAATCGATACGCTCAAATGTGGTGATATCGGCACATTCGGTGGGGCCGTAAGTATTATCAATTTGGGTGTTGCAATTGTCACTGGCCAACCAAGCCTGTAAACGATTGGCGGCAATTGGTTCTCCGCCTAACCACAGCTGGCGCAAGCTGGCTAGTTGCGGCCAGTGATTTTGGTCTTCAACTAACGGATAAAAAGCGCTCGGTGCCGCGTTAATTAATGTGATTTGCTGCTGTTGTGCGGTATCCAATATGACTTTTGGTTCAAACACCGTCATATCTGGAATCACCAAGGTGCCGCCCTGTAATAGCACCGCCAGTAAATTCTTCTGGGTTAAATCAAAACCGAAAGCGCTGACTAATAGCGATTTGTCAGTGCTCGCAATCTGATACTGGCGGGTGAACCAACTATGCAGGTTCTGAATATTACCCCGGCTAACTGCGGCACCTTTTGGTTGGCCGGTCGAGCCAGAGGTATACACCTGGTAAAAGGCATCAGATGCCTGCGCGGCAGATGGTAAACTGCTGGTTGGTAAGGTCGTTAATTCTGCTGAATTTGCCGCTAACCAGTCGCAATCAATCAATAATTTGGCCGATGAATCTTCAACCATATATTGCTTTCGCTTAACTGGAATATCAGCATCCATCGGCAAGTAAGCAGCACCGGATTTGATAATGGCCAATATCGCCATTGGCCATTCAATGCAGCGCGGCAAACAAATCGCCACCGTATCACCGGCTTTGACTCCGCGTTGATTTAAGTAATGCGCAAGCTGGTTGGCTTGCTGATTGAGTTGCAAATAACTCAGTTGTTGTTCGCCACAGATGACCGCAATTGATTTAGCAGACTGTTCAGCTTGGGCTTCAAAACGCAGCTGAACATCGTCATTTAACGGCTGGCTCTGCTCGCCCAACAGCTTGTTTTTATTTGATTGGATTTCATCTGGCAGCAAGAAACTTAACTGGTTAAGTGATTCGATTGCTCTGTTTTGCTGATGATCATTTTCAGAAATTCCGAGCAATTGCGCCGAGATATGTGCCAAACGATCGAGCAAGTTTAAGTCGCTAAAATCATTTGATGAATAATCGAGATAAAGCGCCAGATGATCTTTAACCAGTTCGACCAATAGCTGAACCTGACCATTAGCTAGCGGCGTTCTACGAACAATATCAATCGCTTGCCCAGCAAAGCTCAACTGGGGCATGAAGTTTAAGAAGTTGTAACTAAAGCCAATTTCAGATTGCGGCAGCAATTGCTGTTGCTTGAGAATCGACAAGCTACCGGCTTGCTTGAGCGACTTGCGCTCGCTAGATAACCACTGCCATAAATCGTCGACTGAATTTGAATTCAACGCTTGATGGTTGAATATAAACGGTGCCAGTTGGTAATAACAACCAGGCTGATCTGCATTGCTACGGTTACGGCCTGAGTGGAATTCACTGATCGCAAAGTCAGCGTCTGCCCGGCAATAATGGGCAATCAATAATCCGTACAAGCCCTGGAAATAAATTGCCGGTGTAATTAGATTTTGTCGGCAATATTTACGCAGCGCTTGAATATGCACCGCATCCAACTTCAGTGTTTTTTCAACACGATCTAAATTGTTTTGTGGATCGTTATTTACTTCAGAACCATTTGGCAGGAAATCTTCAGCACTCCCTCCAGCGCCCTTATCAAATAGCAACGGCTTGCGGAAACTCAAACCTTGCGCATTGGCTAACTTAGCTTGCCAGAATTCAATCGCGTCCGCTCTATCAGTTGCTGCTCGTTGCTCCAGCACCATTTGTGAATGCAAATCTGCTGGCAATCCAATCTCAAAATCGGCAATAGAGCCGTCAATTAATGATTGGTAACGTTCGATGATCCGCTGCAAGTGCGCCATACCGGCAGCACCATCCATCAAGGCATGGTGCGAGGTGAAAACGGTCACGAAATGATTGGGGCTAATTTGCCACAATTGATTGGCCATTAAAGCTTGCGGGGTGCCTGCCTCAATATCAAAGGGCCGTTCAATAAACTGATTGATCCGCGATTTAAGCGCAGTTTCGGTTAATTGCAGCGATTGGAAATCATGGAATGCAAAAGCAAACGGGCTACCCGATGTTTTTGCAAAAGCTAATTCTTGACCCGCTCCAGCAACAAAACCGCTGCGCAGCACCGAGAAATGATCGGCATCCATTTGCAGGCTTTGCTGCCAAAGCTCGATATTTACATCGGCATGTAAATGCGCCGCATAACCCAAGGTATTTTGCAGCGAATCTGGTTGCTGTTGGCTGGACAACCAAATATCGCGCTGCATTGGCGAAACTAACTGCTGATCGGTTTCAGTACTCAGATTGACTAGGCTTTGCTGTGGTTGATCGATCATCCGCAGCAATAACGGCTGATAGGCATTTAATAACTGCTGGGCAAGCACTTGACTGATTTTTGCCTTACGCCACAACAAATCAATTTTATATGCATCGGAGTCGGCAATATGAAATATCAAATCAAAGTTTGAAGTATCGCGCCGTGCCGGCAATGGTTCTATCTGCAGCTGATCAGAAGCTCCATTCTGAGAAGCTTGAGCCGTTGAAGCATCGGCTTGCTGCAAACTGGCGTTTCGAGTTTGCAGAATAAACATATTCTGGAAAAACGGGCTTTCACCGATTTGCCGCTCAGGCAACAAATGATCGACCATTTTTTCAAATGGAACATCCTGATGCTCTTGGGCATCCAACATGGTTTTTTTTACTTGCTGCAGCAATTCAACCACGGTTAAATTGCCTGAAAAATCAGCACGTAAAACCAATGTGTTAACGAAGAACCCGATCAAACCTTCTAATTCTTTATGGTTTCTTCCGGCCACTGGAGTGCCGCTGGCAAAATCTGATTGCCCTGAGACTCGATGCAATAATAATTGCCAGCACGCCAGCAATAACATGAAGGGTGTTATTTGCTGTTCACGACAAAAAGCCTTAATCCGACTAGTTTGCTGCAAGCTCAATTGACTAGAGAGATGACCACCCGCTATATCGAGCGAATCTGCTTGCGCATTAGATTCTGGTAATTTAAGCGCAGGTAAATGATTAAGTTTATTTTTCCAGTAGCCCAACTGCTTATCTAATCGATCGCCACTCAACCAGTTTTTTTGCCATACAGAAAAGTCGGGATATTGAATCGACAATTCAGACAAATTGGCTGGAGCGCCTGAAAGCTGACTCTGATATAACGCCGCCAATTCATTCATCAGCACACGCGTCGACCAACCATCACCGATAATATGGTGCAAGGTCAGCAATAGCAGATGCTTCTTATCGGCAACTTTAATTAATCTGGCGCGGAAAGGCGCAGCTTGTAGCAAATCAAATTGATGGTGCATCTCAGCCAAAGCTTGCTGATCAGCGGCTTTAACCGGATCAATATGATTGGATAGATCTTCTAACGCTAAAGCGTTACTTGGATGCCCGACCGTCAACCATGGCTGGCCATCAGCTTCTTGGAATCTTGCGCTGAGCAAACTGTGCCGCTGAGTTAAGGCTTCGACTGAAGCGGTCAATGCAGCAAGGTTTAAATCACCGGTGAGCTTAATGCCAAATGGCATGTTGTATGAGTAAGACTCTGGCTGCAATCGATACAGAAACCACATTCTTTGCTGGGCAAAAGATAATGGCAGTAAACCATTTTCAGCCACTTCAGCTTTAACAATACTATTTTGAATGGGGTTTTGCTGAGAAGTCAGCTGATCCGCTAAAAAATCAATTAATAATTGTTTGTTTGCTTTGAGCTGCTGTTTTAATTCAGCAGTCATGGCGCCTTTAGGCGCACGAAACTTAAGTTGCCATGGAGAACTGCTATCTAGCTGCTCAACCCACAAACGAATTCCTGCACGCCCTGCCTGAGCGATCAACTCCAGCACACTGCCCATACTGATTCCCTACAAGCGTCTTGCAGCGACCCGGTAGTCCGAGTCGCTATATTGTTATTATTTTTTCAAAACGCTGTGGCTATAGGAATTCTTCTTCCTCATCCTCCAGATCACCGGAATCAAATTGATCCGTTACATCCAGTGCAGCGTTTTGCTGATTATTATTTATATTGACCATCGCACTGGCAAGCTCAGCTAAACCGGCAATGGTAGGCATTTCAAATACTGCACGAAGCGGCAAATCGACACCATTATGCTGCTTCAAGCGCAGTAACATCTGCGTCACTAACAAAGAGTGTCCGCCAAGATCGAAGAAATTATCATAGATACCAACTTTCTCAATACCTAGCAGCCCTTGCCAAATCTCAGCCAACGCAATTTCCAGCGCACTTTGCGGTGCTTGATACTCTGTGGTTTGAATAAATTTCTTTTCCGGTCTGGTAAGTTGCGCCAGATCGACCTTGCCATTGGCATTTAGCGGTATTGTCTCCAACAAGACAAATGCGTTGGGCACCATGTATTGCGGTAACACTTTTGCCAGCGCTGCTTTTGCTGCTGAAAACGCGGCACTTTCATCGGCTGGTTTTTGCTCGGTGACAACATAAGCCGCCAACAGCGGATCATCATCTTTATTTGGCCAGGCGATGACATAAGCATCCAAAACACCTTCAAGCTGTTTAACTGCCAGTGCAATCTCAACCGGTTCAACCCGATATCCTCGAATAGAAACCTGCTGATCTTTGCGGCGAAGATAATGCAATTGCCCTTGCGAATCCTGCCAACCAATATCACCAGTTTTATAAGCAGCAAGTTGCTGTTTTTGATAAAAACCGCCAGTTTCGCTGCCTAGGTAACCTTTTGCCAAACGATTAGAAATCAGATGAATCTCACCAGTTTCAAATGGTTCAGCCGGTTGACCATCGCTACGTTCTAACTGAACCAAAACATCAGATAGCGGTATACCAATCGGCAATTGCTGTGTTTTTAAATCGGTAACATTCGCAACCACCATTAGCTGCGGCGTTTCACTCGCACCATAACCATTGAAGATTGCTGCTGCTGGCGCAAGTTGTTTTATCGTCTGAATATGATGCTGGCGTAGTTTATCACCACCGAAACAAATGCACCGCAAAGTAGGCAAAATTGCGTCGCAATTGGCCAAAATTTGCGACATTGCCGGTGTAATGTGTGCAACAGTAACGCCAGTTTGTGACAACCAGTTTTCAAGTTGCTTCTGATCGCGGATATCAACTTTATTCGGAATCATTAAAGTGGCGCCACAAGTCAGTGGCAACCAGATATCTCGCAGCAATGGATCATGACCTAAGCCAGAAAGCATAGAGACTCGATCGATTTGTTCGATTTTAATCTGCTGTTGCCACAACAATAGAAAGTCAGCCAGCGGTTGCATGCTGGAACAAATACCTTGCGGTTTACCGGTGGTGCCGGAAGTGAAGGTAATCCAGCCGCCCTGCTGTAATAACTGCTGATCGATCACCGGCAGTGGCTTCTTTTCAATTTGAGCTGATTGCAATGCATCTGAAAGCTGCTTTGCCGTGAGCGTTTGATAGCTTTGATGGTTTTGATGAGTGCGCGGCAAAGCGAAATCTTTCTCGCTCAGATCAACCAGCAAAACTGGCTTAGCCTGCTGCAACACCTGCTCAATTCGAGCGACGGGCCATTGACTATCTAACAGCAAATGCACTGCACCAACACGAGCCAATGCCAGCAAATTAACCACTAACGAAACATTTCTTTCTACCAGCAAGGCAACACAATCACCAGCAGAGATACCTTGCTGCAAGTAGGCTTGCGCTTGATTTTCAATTTGATTAATCAATTGCTGGTAGCTGATTTCGCTAGGTTGACTGGCTGACTGTTCGATAATCGCGATAGCTTGCGGCCAATGTGCTGCGTGACGGTAGATTTTTAATAATGGATGCGCCGCTTGCGGGCTATTTAACTTCAGCAATTGCGCAGGCGTAAATTCAGCAGCCTGTTCAATCGCGCAGATTTGTTTAACCGGTTGCTGGGCAGAATTAACCACCGACTGAGCAAAACCTTCCAGCTGTTGCAGCATCCATTGCATTCTCTGGCGGCTGAATTTATCACCTCGATATACCAAGCGAAGCAAATAACTCTGGTCTTGTTGCGGCTGAATATATAGCTCGATATCAAACTTAGGCTGCGGTGGTAACTGCTCTGCAGCAGCCCAAGGTTTTATTTGTAATGCCTGCTGATTTTCAGTGGTCGAGAAATCAGGCAAGTTGAGCATATTAATAAAGCATTGGAAAATCGGTGATTGATCCGGATCCCTTGGTAAATCCAATGCCTCAATAATCTGCTCAAAAGGCAAATCTTGATGGGTGTATGCATCGAGTGTTTGGCTGCGCACAGCAGATAATAAATCAGCAAAACTCGCTTCAGGATCGATATGACTTCGCAGCACCAAGTTATTCAAAAACAAGCCGATCAATGATTCCAACTGTGGTTGGTTTCTGCCAGCTACTGGCGTGCCCAGGCAAATATCTTGCTGGCCACTCCAGCGAGATAACTGCAGCTGCCAAAGCGAAACAAACACCATGAAAGGTGACGCGTTAAATTTCGCCGATAAGCCATTGATTGACTGTGATAAATCCTGGTTTAAAGCGAATTCAACTTGCTGACCTACCGCATTGAGTTGCTCCAAAGCCATCTGAGAAAACTGAGGCTCAGGATCATGATACAAATTGATTGGCGTGAGATCTTGCAGCTGTCTTTTCCACCAATCTAATTGCTGCTTCGCCTGAGTACTTTGTAGCCATTGTTGCTGCCACAACGCATAGTCTGCGTATTGAATTGGTAACGACTCCAACGGCAAATTCAGATACAAACGAGCCAATTCGTTCATTACCAATCTAACCGACCAGCCATCTGCCGCAATATGGTGAATTTTTACTGCCAGCAACCAACTGGTCGCATCAATTTTAAATAGCTTGGCTGCCAGCAATGGGCCATTCGCCAAATCAAAGCCTTCGGTTAAAAATTGCTGAATTCGGGTTTCAGCGATCGCGCCAGCCTGCTCGGCATATCCAGTGAAGTCTTGCTGGTGCAGCACAAAATCTGAAGGATCTTTAGCTTGAAATGCCAGCTGGTTTTGCTGCTCGCTACCATCATTAGCAGGACTGTTTTGTTGCGACTGGTCTGATGGCGAACTTTGCTGCAAGTTATGAATAAACGAGCCGGAAAGCACCTGATGGCGGGTCAACAAACTAACAAATGCCTGTTGTAGTCGAGCGATATCTAAAGTTTCCAACCCCGATTCAAGCTGCAAAACACCCGATAAGTTCAAGCCTCCTGAAAACTTTTTACCCATGCCGCCAGGCAATTCTTGCCCGGATTTTTTCTGCCGTTGTTCAATTGAGTGCTGTCCAGCTAATTGTTGCTCGATTGAATTCGAGCCTATTGGCTGCAACGAACGCTGATCAAGCGGTAAATTCTGCGTGGCTGTCAGGTCTTGGTCTATTATTGAAGTTGGATCAGCTGGCGAACCCTGCCCAAGCAAGTAATCTTGCTGCAGCATCTGATCAACGAACCAAATACGCTGCTGCGAAAAAGATAATGGTATAACATGCATATCTTTAGATTTAGCTTCTATCGGAAGCTCTAAAAAATGCGCATTAGCAGTACTGTCTGTTGGCCGATTAATCTGCGTATCTAGTGCCCGGCAAAAATCAGTCAGCAGCGGTGTTTCGAAAATCTGCTTAATTGGCAGTGTTCGATTAAATTGATCTTTAACCGCCGATACCAAGCGAGTCGCCAATAAAGAATGGCCGCCCAATGAAAAGAAGTTTTGCTGGTTGGCTGGCAAATAATCCAGTTTCAATAGTTGCTGCCAAATTTCAGCGACTTGTTTTTCAAGCTGCGTTTGCACAACTGCTGCTTGCTCGGCCTGATCTTTTGGATCAAATTCTGGCGTTTTTAGCTGGGAAATATCGATTTTTCCGCTGCGGTTGGTTGGCCATTGCGCCACCACCGACCATAAACGCGGAATCATATATTCAGGTAGTTGCTGGGCTAACTGCTGCTCCAACGCCATGAAATCAAATGGCTTATCTAACGCTAGAGAGTCAGCATCTAAATCAGCAACAATCCAAGCAATAAGTTGTGGCTGCTGTGTTTTTGGATCGATTCTAACCACCACCACCGCATCGGAAACTCCAGCTTGCGCTCGTATCGATTGTTGGATTTCACCCGGCTCAATTCGAAAGCCTCGGATTTTAATTTGCCGATCGAGTCGCTCAATATATTGCAAGCTCGCTGAACCATCAGCGCTCAATAATTGCCGCACACCGTCACCGGTTAAATAAGTTTTCTGCTGATCAGTTTCATCGCCTTGGGGAAAGTTAATAAATTTTTCAGCAGTCAACTGGGGCTGATTTAAATAGTCAATCGCTAACTGTGGGCCCGCAATTAACAGCTGGCCTTTGGCTCCGGCAGGGGCTGGTCTTTTGAACTGATCAACAATTGATAATTGCAGATTGGCCAGCGGCTGACCCAGTGAAGGTGTCGTACCAACAATTGGTTGGCAAGTAGCATCTACCGTTGCTTCTGTTGGCCCATAAACATTAAAAGCGGTCACATCTTTCAGTGAAACAATCGTTTGCCAAAGCATGTTATTAATCGTCTCACCACCGACTAATAAAGTCTTTGGTAAGTGATTAACACTTTCTGCTCGGGCGTCGAGCAAGGCAGTTAACTGTGAAGGTGTGACATCCAAACGGCTGACATGATGACGATTGAGATAAGCTAACATCACTGGTGGATCTAGTCGCATTTGCTGATCCAATAAAACCAGCGTGGCACCTCGATAAAGTTGAATTAACTGTTTAATCGCGCCATCAAAAGCGACCGAGGCATTTACCGCCACTCGGTGACCGAGCATTCCCTGTTCAATAGGTAATTGGTCAATTTGATCGGCTAGCGCATATTGCAAATGATTAACCGCAGCATGACTAATTCTGACGCCTTTCGGTTCGCCACTAGAACCTGAGGTGAAAATTAAGTATGCCGGACTTTGCGCATTAAAGGCCTCAAGCTTCAGATTTTCTGGCACAGGCTCGGTCAGTTGTAGTCGATCTAAATTGATAGCTTTAAGTGTTAAGTTAAGATCACTTGAATAAGGCGTCTGATTACAATCGAGCAGTACTTTAGCCTGACTAATTTTCAAAATTTGATTAGAACGCTGCGACGGATAATCTGGATCCATCGGCAGCCAGCCAGCGCCCAGCTGCCAAATTGCCGCCATCGCAACGATTTGATTAATCGATCTCGGCAGATAAAACGCCACCAGATCTTTATTTGTTACACCGGCATTCTGCAGATGTAACGCTAGGTTTAACGACTGCTGATGTAATTGCTCAAAGCTGATTTGTTGATCGGCACAAATCACCGCAATCTGTTGACCATGTTGTTGCGCTAATTGCTGCAGCAGTTGTACTGGTGATTGCTGGGTTGGAATATTTAGTGACTTACCTTTCAGCGGTAATCGTTCTTCAAGCATTGGCCATGAGAGCTTTGACATAACGCTATTTGGCGACAGCAGTACTTGATCGATTAGCAATTGCAGGTTTTTTGCCATTCGATGAATTAGCGGTTCATCGAACAAGTTTTTCTGCCAAACCAGATCAAATTCCAACTGGTCATGTTCAATTACATTGAGCTGTAATTCGCTAGCACTTCTTTCCAAATCCAACTGACAAGGTTCAATTTGTAATCCGCTATCAGCTAGCTCAGACAATCCCGACAATTGATTAGCACTTTGACGATTTTGTAGCACCAACATGGTTTGGAATAACGGCTGTTTTTTCAAATCTCTCGGCAGATCTAATTGCTCAATCACTTGATCTAGCGGTGCTTGGGCGTGCTCCCAGGCATCGAGACACAACTGCTGACTTTGTTGCAGCAACTGATTAAATGACAAATCTTTCGAAAGATCGGCGCGTAGCACCAAGGTATTAACGAAAAAACCAATTTGCTGATGTAACTGCAAATGATCTCGCCCGGCTACCGGAGTACCGATGGCGAAGTCATTTTGATAGCTATAGCGAGATAGCAGCCAACTCCACAAACTAAACAGACCGGTAAATAATGTCGTTTTTTGCTGCGTCAGTAGGCTTTTTAGCTTCTGAGATTGAACTGCATCGATTGAGAATCGGTAGTGACCAATCCCCTTCTCCGTTTGAGGCTGCCTTGTATCGGCGTTTGTATCGGCATTAGCACGATATGGCAGTTGAAGGTTTTCAACTCCAGATAATTGCTCAACCCACCAATTCACTTGATGATTCGCGAGTTCTCCGTGCTGCTGTTGCCACAAGGAAAAATCAACAAAATCGATTTCTAGTTCTGGCAACGACTGATTTTGGTAAAGACTAAATAACTCACTAAATAGAACGCGAGTACTCCACGCGTCACCAACAATATGATGCATACCAAGCAATAGCAGATAATCATTTTGCTGCTGATTCAATGAAACCAATTGACTGCGAATCGATGAGTCACTTAACAAATTATATGGCTTGGCGGCCATTTGATAGGCCATCGCCATTGCTTGATCTAATGAATGCCCTTCAGTGGTAAGGCTTTGATCGATCATTTGCAGCTGCGGCAGGTGCTCTCTGGCCAACAACTGAATATAAGGTTCGCCTTTTTTCTGGGGAAAACAGCTATGCAATAAAACATGCCGTTGCACTAACTGATCAAAACAATTTGCCAGCTTTTTGGTATCTAGCGAGCCTTTAATTCGAATCGCAAATTGCAGGTTATAACGAGTGTCTGTAGGTTCCAGCTGCTGGATAAACCACAGCCGTTTTTGCGATGAAGTCAGTGGTAAAAGTTCAGGTCGTTGCTCAATTTTAAGCAGTGGCGGCAAGCTGATCTGACCACTCTCGGAATCGCCCCCAGCGCCACCCTCCTGTAATTGCTCTATTCGTGCGGCCATCGCCTGCAAGTCAGGGCTGGTGAATATCTGTTTTAACGGCAATTCGATGGAAAATTGATGGCGGATTTGCGCAATTAATCGCATCGCCATCAATGAATGTCCGCCCAAAGAAAAAAAGTCATCTTCTCTAGCAATCGTTTTCACCGACAACAGCTCAGACCAAATTTCAGCTAGGCCAACTTCAAAATCGCCTTGTGGTAATTGTTGCTCCGTAAGGTTTTCCGATTTGATTTGATCAGGCCGAGGTAGTGCATGGCGATCTATTTTGCCGTTTGCATTTAATGGAATGTTTTCCAATGCAATCCAAAAAGTCGGCAACATAAATGCGGGTAATTTTTCTGCTAATTGTTGCTTAATCGCTTTGGCTGCATCCGAGGCAATTAACGAAGGCAATTGACTGCTTTGATCTTGTTGTCCGATCAATTCAATATCAGAAGCTTTAATCCATGCTACTAGCGCTTGATTATCTTCTGAATCAGTACCACTCGCACTCGCACTAAGACTACAAACATCTACCCAACTATTGGCAAAACCCGCTTCACGTAGAGCAAAACGTACATCTTCTAATTCGATGCGATAACCGCGTAATTTTACTTGCTGATCTTTACGCTGCTGATAACACACCTCACCTTGAGATGTGACTACCGCCAGATCGCCGGTTTTTAAAATGGTTGTTTCAGACAGCTGAGGTTGATCCTTATCCAAACCTTTAGATAACCCGCTTGATAACCAGTGAGAGCGAACCACTAACTCACCCAACTGATTAGAGCCGACCAAACTATTACCAGCCAAATGCGTTGGATTGATTGGATGATTCGAAGTTAAATCAAACAGCTCAAACTGATAGCAAGGATTGAATTGAGATAACTTGCCAATTGGCAGCGAACTATTGCTGGTTGCATCTGCTTCTAAATCAATCGGGTAAAGCGTCACTAACTGAGGTGTTTCAGATAAACCATAACCATTAAAGCAACTAGCGCTTGGCAACAACTGTTTTAACTGCGGTAACAGACTTGGCGATAATTTATCACCACCAAATACCGCCATTTTAACCGAGGCTAAAGCAGCTATATTAGGCAGATTGGAAAACAGCATCAGTTGTGCCAAAGCAGGTGTTAGGTGCAACAAACTAATCTGCTTTTCATCAATCCATTGCGCCAGGGCCACGCCGTCTTTTCTGAGCTGATCGCTAGGGATATGTAAACAACCACCGCTAATCAGTGGCATAAATAAATCACGCAGCAGCGGGTCATGCGATAAACCGGCTAATAATGGTGAATTTATGGATTGCGCCGAATTGCTGCTGGATAAATTGCCATTAGATTGACTGATATTAAATTGAAGCGATGAATTAACCTGTGGCAAATACCAATCAGCAAAAGCAGAAAATGCCTGTAATTGGCTAACCATACCTTTTGGTTGGCCAGTGGTGCCTGAGCTAAAAGTAATCCAACGCGCTGTTTCAAATTGCTTGTAAGAAGACAGATCGCTCCAAAAATCATTGGCGTCAGCAAAATCAATTGGATTCGCAGCGCATTTTAATAAATAACAAGTGTTATTTAAATCCAGCTCAGTCGGCAAAGCAGTCGATGACATTTCAGCCGCCAGCACAACATCGACATTGGCCAAACTTAACTGTTTCTTTAATCGTTCTGCTGGCCAAGCAGAATCCAGCACCATTACCGAACCACCGCAGGCAAAAGCTGCCAGTAGATTGACCACCAGATCGGTATTTCGCTCTGCCAACACTGCGACCGTCAAACCAGAAATATTAGCCGAGTCATGGCCAACAATACTTAGCGTGCTCGCTGTCGTTTGAATTTGGCGATAAACAGAGAAAACCCGCTCAGATAATTGCTGATAATTCATCTGAAGATCTGGTGAGCTAACGGCGATTGCTAAAGGGTTTTGCTGTATTTGCTCTGAAAGCAATTGCAAAGGCGCTTTAAATTGCTTCGGTTCAGCCGGCGCTAAGAAAGCTTGCTCTCGTGCTGACTTTGCAAGATTTCCGGTAGCTGGAATCGGCAAGGCAATTTCGGATAATGGCGTATCGGGTGCCGCAATTAATAACTGGCTGTATTCAACCAGCTGGTTGAGCCAATATTCAGCGGTTTGTTGCTTGAAAAGATCTTTGCGATATAACAGATCTAGTTTAATCCCCTGCTCGGTTTCACTGGCATATAGAGTTAAATCAAACTTGGCCTGCTCAGCACTATCACCTAAAGATAATTGCTCGATTTGCAAGCCGGCCAACCCCCCTTCGGATTTTGGCAAATTCAGCATGTTGAGGAAAACCTGAAACACCGGCGTTCTTGTGATATCTCGTTCTGGTTGCAGGGTTTCAACAATTTTTTCAAACGGAATATCTTGATGCTGCCAGGCATCGAGAATTGTCGCGCGTGTTTGACCGAGCCAAGATCGGAAGGATTGCGTCCAATCAATCTCGCTGGCAAATGCCAGTGTATTCAAAAACAGACCAATTAACGGTTGCAGTTCATTGCGGTCACGACCGGCAACTGGCGCGCCGATGACTATTTTTTGTTGATTGGCTAAACGACTGAGCTGCAGTGACCAAATCGCCATCAAATTCATAAACTGAGTGGTTTGCTGGGAGTTACCAATGGCCGAAAGCCGTCCTACTGTGTTTTTACACAGTAGTTTTGAAGTGATGCCAGCAGAAGGCTTTCCGGGGCTGCGTTTAAAGTCACTGGCTAATGCCAAAGGTTCGCTACCAGCAAGCTTATCTAGCCAAAAAGCGGTTTGTTTTTCTAGTTGCACGCCGGTTAGCTTATTGCGCTGCCAAGCTGCAAAATCTGCATATTGCAAAGCTAATGGTGGTAATTTCGGCTGTCGCTTTTCTACTGCCGCCGCATAAAATTCGCTTAATTCATTTATCAGGCACGACACCGACCAACCATCAGAAATAATATGGTGCATGCAGATCAAAAGCTGATGATCATCTGCTGCCAACCGATAAGGCTGGGCAATAACTAAAGGACCATCAGTTAATTGAAATGGCTGGTTAGCCAATACTTTAGCGCTAGCTGTTACCTGAGTAATTTCAGTAATTTCAATTAACCGATTAAGATGCAAACCGTCTAAATCGGCGCAAATATACGGCTGACCATCGCCACCATTAAAACGACTTCTTAATACTTCATGGCGCTGGCTAATTTGAAAAAAGGCTTGATCTAATGCCGCTAAATTTAAACTGCCGGTTAAGCGATACAAGGCCGCCATGTTGTAACTGGCCGTTCCGCCTTCCAACTGGTCGATAAACCATAAGCGCTCTTGGGCAAAAGATAAGGGTAATTGCGCCCTAGAACCGGGAATAGTGGCAATGGTTTGTGTTTTAAGCCGGGCAGCTTGTTCTAAAAAAGCCACCACCTTGGCTTTATTGGCCGAAACCTGTTGCTTTAATTCAGCAGTAAAAGCACCTTCAGGTGCACTAAATGCCAAACGGCCCTGCTCCAGCCGAAGCTGAATATCTCGCTTGGCCAGCTCAGTAATCAAATTTTTAATGGTCACAGAAAACCCTCGTCCCTAACTGCTTCGGACTCTTCTTGTTCTGACTGATTATTTTGTTTTTGTACTGTGTGTTCTGACTCTAATTCAGCATCTGGTAGATCATCAAAATCAGTAAATTCAGAAAACTCATTTTGAGGTGCTGCAGCATTGACCGCCCAACGCACGCTTTCGATATAGTCAGAAATATCAGCAATGGTACGCATTTCAAACAATTCACGCAGCGGAATTTCAATCTCAAACCTTTGACTAATCCGTGCCACCATTTGCGCCACTAGCAGCGAATGACCACCTAACTGGAAAAAGTCCTGATTAATAGAAACTTCGGTGACCCCTAACAGTTCACACCAGATCGCCGCCAAATCTACTTGTAATTCAGTTGTTGGCGGAATGTTTTCCACTTCAGCCTGTTGCGGTGCCGGTAACGACTTTCGATCAACCTTGCCACTGGCATTTAATGGCCAATGATCAAGCGCAACAAAAAACGCAGGGACCATATAATCCGGTAAATACTGGCGTAAATGCGTCATTATCTGACTGGTTTCAGGGGTGGCTGTTTTGGTATCTAGCAATACCCAACAACCCAGCAAATTATCTTGCGGCTGTACGATGGCTTCAATAATGCCATCCAGCTGCTGCACCCTTTGCTCAATCTCTCCTGGTTCCATCCGTAAACCATTAAGCTTTAACTGGAAATCACGACGACGCAGATAATGGAATCGATTATTTTCCATCCAACCTAAATCACCGGTGAGATAACACTTTTCACCATTAATTAACGGAAAACTCTGCTCGGTTAATTGATTCTGACCGATATAGCCGTCACCGACCGCAATACCAGAAATAACCAATTCACCAATCATACCTTGCGCCAAAACACGTTGCTGACCATCGCAAACTTGCAATTTCACTCCAGAGATTGGCTGACCTAGCGTTATATATTGTTGGTCAACTAACTGTTGCCCAGATAATTCGCTGTAACAAACCACATCAGTAGCTTCAGTCGGGCCATAGCTATTAATCAATCGAGTCTGATTGCTAACCAGCCAATCTTTTAATCGAGAAAGCTGCACCGCTTCGCCACCCAGCACCAGTGTTTTAATCGAAGCAATCGTTTGCAGACCACCTTCTAAGTCACTTTCAAGCAACGGATAAAAAGCACTCGGCGCACAGTTCAGCCAACTGACTTTATGCTGTTCGATCAACTGTCGGATTTGCAGCAGGTCATAGCTAGCAGTCGTCGGTAGAACTAGTTTGGCACCAGCCAAAAGCGGAGCAATCAGGTTTTTCTGGGTCAGATCAAAGCCAATACTGGAGATAGGTAACAATGTTTGTTGCTGGTCTAACCCAGCATCATTGAGATACCAATTAAGAAGGTTTATAAAACTATCACGGCGAACCTGAGCACCCTTAGGCCGACCGGTTGAACCAGAAGTGAAAATCGCATAAAGCGGTGTCAGTGAATTGGTATCTGGTGCATTCCAATTATCTAATTGTGACTGACTACTCGTTAATGCCGCCGCCTGGGCAGACAACTGATCAAAACTAAGCAGTTGAACAGGTGAAATTAATTGCTCTGGGGCTAACTCCGTCACTAGCCTCGTCAGCTCAGGTAATTTATCTGGCTGACAAATAATTAATGTCGGTTGTGCATCTTCAATTATTTGTTGAATACGACCGACCGGAATCGATGCATCAATCGGCAAGTAACTGGCACCACAACCAATCACCGCCATAATACTAGCCAGTAATTCACTGGTTAAATCACCACAAATTGCTATTCGATCACCACTAGTAACGCCCTGTTGCTGCAATAGCACAGCAAAGCGAGCCACTTGCTGTGCAAATTGCTGATATGTTAATGAGCCTTGTGACGATTCAATTACAATGTTATTGGAATGTTTTGCTGCGCTTTCAGTAAATTGCTGAGAAATACTTGCAACTAAATTGACTGACTGAGCCATTTCTCTTGCATCATAAATTGCAGCATTGTTCTGTGTCTTACTGAGCAGGCTATTGGGCAGGCACATCTGCAAATCAGACAACGTCAAAGTTTGTTGCTCGGCATGTGCTGCAACAAACTGTCCCAGTAAAGATTCCATTTGCTGCAACCATTGCTCGGCGGCAAAATCTGCATCGCAATACAACTGCATTTCCAGCGAATTTTCTTGCGCCTTTAATACCAGCTGAGTTTGTCCATCCACTGAAGGTGAAAAATCAACAAACGGCAAGCTATTTCTCTCAAATTCAATACCTTGCAAGAAGTTAATAAAGTTAAACATAAAGCCAGCTTGGCCAGCATTCACAAGTTGTTTTTGTGCCATTGGGCTAATCGGTAAATGCTTTTGCCCTTGGCGACGAGACAAGCGAATTTGATTCGCCAACTCAGTAATTGTGTTATCGCCAGCCAACCAATCATGTTCAATCAAACAAGGCACTGGCTGATAATAACAACCGGCAGCGGTTAATTGTTCGATTGTTCTGCCCGAAGCAAATTCGGTCAAACAGAAATCATGTTGCGCATGGGTTACCGATTGAATTTGCAAGGCATAAATGGCCCGACATAAATTTGGAAGCGATACATTTTGCTGCTCAGCCGCTTGCTGAACATCCAACCAAAGCTGCTTGTTCAAATCGACTCGAATTAATTTTCGCTGTGGCTTTAATCCAGATTCAACTTCAGCTGTTATTGCGGCTGGCAGCGGCTTTTTAAGCAAAGTTGCCGCTTCACTGTTAGCAAGCGCTTGTTGCCAAAACTCAAGATGCTCGCTCTGATCGGTGATCTGCCGTAGCAAACGCATGTCATCGGCAATCATCGGTTGCGGCAGTTCAATCGGATTATTGTTTTCCAGCGCCTGATAACAATCGATTAATTGCTGGGCAATCTGCACACAGCCAATACCATCAACCAATAAATGATGATTTCGCAGTAACAGATAACTGCATTGATCAGTCAATATATGGCCAATCTGAAATAGCGGCTGATCAATTACCTGCCATGGCTGGCGAATTAACTGCTCTGCATGGTCGATTAAGGTCGACTGATCATAATAAAAATGACGCCAATCCAACGATTGCACGGTCAAGCTTTGCTGCGAAGGCGATAACCATAACGGCCCATTCCATAGCTCTTTTCGATTGTATAATCGATGGTTTAAATAAGGCTGATGTTGAATTAATTGATCCAATGCCTGTTGCAAGGTTTGTGGATCTAATAAACGTGGCAACGGCAAAACTAAACCAAAACTATTTGATTGGCTTTGCGGATCTCGCAGACTTTGTAGCGCTAAATCTCGTTGCACGGGGCTTAGCGGCATGCCTGAAGTATCGGCTGAATCCAACGCCAATCGCTGCAAAGTAATTTCTGGCATTTCAACCAATTGCGCCAACAATAATTGCCAGGCATCTAACAAGCGCTGCATGCTAGAGCGATTAAACAAACCGGTGCAATATTCCAAGGCACCTTGCAACTGCCCTTGCTGATCAAGGCCGAGCGCCATAATCAAATCGTATTTGGCCCGACCGGTAAACACTTGCAGTGACTCAACCTGCAATTGATCCATCTGCAATTGCAACGGCCCTTGGCTTAACCAAGAAAAACCACTTTGTGCCAGCGGCTCGTAATGCTTGCTGCGTTCCACCGCCAAAGCATCAATCACCATATCGATGGGCGCTTCGCTGTTAGACAAGGCACCCATTACCGCTAGCCGGGTCTGTTGCAGGCTTTGGATAAAGGAAGGGTTTCCCTTAAATTGCTGGCGAATAATCTGCGCATTAACAAAGCAGCCAATCAACGGCTCAAGCTCCGGTAAATTACGCCCGGCTTCCGGCACACCAATACAAATATCAGACTGATCTGTCCAACGCGCTAGCAGCATTTGCCAACTGGACAACATCAACATATAAGGCGTGACATTTTGCTGCTTGGCCAGTGAAACCAATTGCTGGGATAGGTTAGGCGATACCGAAAACTCAACCGTATCAGCGGTGCGGTCAGTAACATCCGATCGAGGTCGATCCAGCGGCATACTCAATAATGCTGGTGCATCTTGTAACTGGTTTTTCCAATAATCGAGCTGTTGTTGTAACTGCTGCTGATCAAGCCAACTTCTTTGCCACAGCGAGAAATCAAGGTACTGAACCGGCAACGCTGGCAATTCAGGCGATCTGTTTTCACAAGCCGCCAGATAACCTTCGCTGATCTCTTTTAACAACAGATCAATTGACCAGCCATCGGCAGCAATGTGATGAACCGTTAACTGCAAAATATGTTGTTTTGCAGTTAACTTAACCAACTGCACTCGAATTAACGGCCCACGTTGTAAATCAAATGGTTTTTCTGCTTCTCGCTGCAGGATTCTCTGTTGTTCCTGCTCAATGCTCGCTTGGCTAAGCGTGGTTAAATCTAATAGCGGAATTTCAGAAAATTCATTAGGCAGAATTTTTTGCAGCGGCTGATTATTGTGAACTGAAAAATAACTTCTGAGCACTTGGTGTCTTTCAAGCAGCTTAAATACCGCCTGATTTAACGCTGCAATATTTAATCGACCGGTTAGCTTCACTGCGGCAGGCATGTTATATGCCGGATCATCAAGATCCATCTGCTGCACAAACCATAATCGTTGCTGGGCCCAAGACAACGGTCCTTGCGTTTCACCGGTTGGCAACAAAGCCGGTCGATCAGTGAAACCTGTTTCTTGCAATATTGTTGATTGTTGTAATGCCGAAATCTGCTCTGCAAAATCTGCCAATACCGGATGATCAAATAGCATTTTCAAAGAAATCGCGAGTGACAGCTGCTTTTTAAGCCGCGCCACTACCTGACTGGCCAGCAATGAATGACCACCAATTAAAAAGAAATTAGCCCGTCGATCTGGCAAGTTTTCTAGCTGCAACAAAGGCTGCCAAATACTGGCAATTTGCTGCTCTAGCGGCCCTTCTAACCAGATTTGTTCTGCTGAAGTGGCTTGCTGCTGATGCTGATCCGATAAAGATGATTCGGATTCACTAACACTGACAACATCGGCCAACAACAGAAGTTTATCTTGATGCTGTCGAACCAGAATTGGTAAAACTTCACTCTGATTCGGCTGCAAATCTAGCTGTTGGTTTAAATAGCCAATCGCGAATGCAGGTATCGGCTGTCCAGCAGAATCACTTACCTGCAATGTTTGACCAACCGCCGCTTGCAACTCAAAACATCTGTCTTGCGGTTGATATTCAGCAAAGCCAAGCAACTGACCGTTCTTTTTAACTAATGATAAATGGCAGGATTGCTTTATCGCCAGTGGTAATTCAAGCAAAGCCGGATTGATCGACTGATTCAGGTTTAACCAAATAGATAAATTGGATTGTTGTTTAAGTTGTTGTTGAATTTGTGGTGAAAATTCGAATAACTGCTGTTGATCAAGCGGCAAAACATCGACCTTGGCAATTTTTCCGAGCTGCAGCTGATCACTTTCAAACATGTCTAATTGCAAGCAATCACCGAATAACAGCATTGAAAATTGCAATATAAAATCAATTGATTGCTGATCATGTGTTAACGCCAAGGTATCTGGATGGTCTTGACCACATTGCAGCGTTTGTCGAATTTGCTCTAATGCCGGTATCAGTTCGACGGTATCAATTTGCTGGATCGCTCCATCGCTCAACAATGACCATAAGCGATGCTCAATAACTTGAAGCGGCTGCTCATTCCCCGCCAAAGGCAAATGGTGCAAGTCGATCGCAACCGACGAACAACTGAGGGCAAACCTATCTCGGCGCTGCCAGTCAGTTAACAGCAAATTGGCAACGGCAAGTGCTGCCTGATTGTTCGGATCAGGGGTTAATCCATCTAATGGCAACGGAATAGCACCAATTTTCCACATGGCGATAACCGATACCACAAAACATTCATCTAGCGGCATATCAATTGCCACGGTACTTCCTGGGTAAATCCCCTGCTCCAATAACCAATCGGCCAAAGCTTGTGCTCGCTGGTTTAATTCATGGAATTGCAATTCAACGCCATCAAAGCGAATTGCACTTCTGCCAGGGTAACTTTCACACTGCATGGCGAGTAATTGCGCGGCAGTCCAATTCAAGCTGCTTTTAGCAGTTTGAGGATTAATGATTTGGCGTTTATTTAACCGATCATGGTCCGATAGATAATTTAACTGCCGCAAAGGCTGCTGTGGTTGCAAACAAATGCTTTGCAAAAGCTTTTTAAAGTTTTCAACCATGGAATGCATCAGTGTTTGTTCAAACATGGCATCTCGCCAGTTTAATCCACCCTGCAATCGGCCTTGCTTAATATACATACCCAGCGCTAAATCGAACTTGGCTGAAGTAACTGGCGCATGTGCCTGGTGGATTTCCAACCCCGGCAGCAATAAATCCTGTTGGGGCGATTCACTATTAAGGGTGAAAACACTTCTAAAGAACGGAGCCTGTTTACGCTGATGATTTAATGATTCCACCAACAAATCATAGGGTAACTGCTGATATTGCTGAGCTAACCGATGAACTTGTGCCGCATGAGCAATTGCTTGTTGGGCCGTTTGCTGGCCAGAAAATTTAAGGCGCAAACACAGCATATTAACGAAGCAACCGAGCATCGGTTCCAATTGGCTGGTTTGGCGACCAGCAATTGGCGTTCCAATACATAAATCTGAACTATTACTGTATTGCGATATCAACCAACCCCAGCTGGAAAGCAATAATTCAAATAGGGTAACCCCTGATTGACTAGCCAATTTTTGCAAGCTTTCAGTTAGCTGCTGGTCCAGAGCAAATAGGTACTCCCTGCCAGATTGCATTAATTCTTGATTGGCACTCAAATTTGAAGTTAGCTTTTCAGGTAACTGTAATTCAGGCAAACCTTGTAGATTACTTTGCCACCACTGCAGCATTTGTTGAGCTTCAGGCTGCTGTCGCCACTTTTCTTGCCATGCGGCATAGTCTCGATAATCAACTGTCAAATCAGGCAAGCCTAAAAATTCATCATTTGAATTATTTTCTATTCTCTGGCTGTATAAAATTGACAGTTCACGCATCAAAACACCCATCGACCAACCATCTGCAATCGTATGATGCAATGTGATAAGTAATAGGTGCTGCTCAGCTTCTAGCTTGAGCAATTTGAATCGATATAACGGACCATATTCCAAATCCATTGGCGTCATAGCTTCAGCCAGCAGCAATGCCTGGTGCTCTTGCTGCGCCAGGGTTTGCGGCAATTGCGTTAAATCCACCACCGGCAATGAGAAATCACTAAGGTAATTAACCGCTAACAATGGCAAACCGTTATCTGCAGGAAAGTAACTACGCAGTGAACTATGTCGCTGGATAATTTGGTTAATTGCATTTTCTAGCGCTGCAATATTCAACTGACCATTTAATTCAAAAGCGGCTGGAATTAAATAAGCTGCACCTGGCTCTAATTGCTCAGCAAACCAGATTCGTCTCTGTTCAGCAGAAGCAAAAACCGTCTGCTGCGGATCAACCGGCAGTATTTCAACCTGAGCACCTGAATGCTGACGTGACGTTTCAATTAACGATTCCAGCCGTTCAATTTCTGGCGCTTCAAAAAGCTGTTTCAGAGAGATTTCGGTATCTAACCGGTCGCGGATTCTTGCCATCATCCGCGTCGCCAGCAGTGAATGGCCACCTAGCTCGAAGAAATTATCGCGAATACCAACTTGATCTAAACCGAGTAATTCACACCAAATTTCAACTAACTGTTGCTGAATTTCAGTTTTCGGAGCGACATATCGATTTTGCTGCTGCAATTCCGGATCAGCCAACAACTTATCGTTAACCTTACCATTGGCCGTTAGCGGTAAACTATCAATCCAGATATAAGCATTTGGCACCATGTAACTCGGCAGGCTTTGCTCCAGATGCGCTCGCAGCTGATCGAAATCTAATCTGCCAGCAGTTTGCTGATCCGCAGCAACCAACCAAGCAACCAGCTGTGGATTGCCTGCGGTAATTTCTCTGACGCGAACCACTGCTTCATGAATATTCGGATGCTGACTAATCGCTGAAATAATTTCGCCTAGTTCAATCCGGTAGCCGCGAATTTTCACTTGATGATCAATTCGGCCTAAATATTCCAACTGCCCAGTGATGTTTTTTTCTATACCCGAAATTTCATCAATATCATATCGGCATAAATCACCGCTGCGATAAAGCTTGCCTTGGCTATTTTGCAACTGTCCTAAAGCGTGGCTAATAAATTTTTCAGCAGTTAATTCTGAACGGTTTTGATAGCCCGGACTAACACCAGCACCGGCAACATGCAGCTCTCCGGCAACACCCACTGGCAACATCCGCTGCTGTGGGTCTAAAACAAAACCCTGCAAATCCGCCAAAGGCTTGCCAATAATGCTGATTCCGCGGCGAACATCTTGCAGACTAATTGGGTGCCAAGTCACATGAACTGTGGTTTCGGTAATGCCGTACATATTGACCAGTAAAGGTTGGTCTGGTTGATGCTGCTGGTACCACTGATCTAATGCAGGGAAATCCAACGCTTCGCCACCAAACACGACACAGCGCAAACTAAGCGGCAGGCGTTTTTGGCCGTCAATTCGAATAATCTGACTAAAAGCAGACGGCGTTTGATTAAGGAAAGTAACTTTCTGATCAACCAACAGCTGATAAAACGCATCACTGTCTTTTGCTGTTTCACTAGGAACAATGACGAGCTCAGCGCCATATAACAGCGCACCCCAAATTTCCCAAACCGAGAAATCGAAGGCATAGGAATGGAATAGACTCCAGACATCTTGATGGGAAAACTTAAAAATCGGTTGGCTAATATCAAAAAGCCGCAACATATTGTGCCGCGTAATCGCTACACCCTTAGGGTTTCCGGTGGTACCTGAGGTGTAAATGCTATAGGCCAAATCATCGGGTTTAACGGCAAGCGGGGTAAATTGCGCAGGCAGGTTCAACCAGTGCAAGCCGGCATTTGTATGATCAATATCTGACTGATCAATTAACAGGCTTTGCCCGTTAAATTGAGTCAATCGATCCAACAAATGACTATCACTAATTAATAATTCAGTCTCGCTATCACCAAGAATGTATTCGATTCTTTGATCTGGAAATATCGGATCAATCGGTAAATAGCTGGCACCGGCCCGTAAAACACCAAGGATCATTACCGGTAGCCATTGGCTACGCTCCAGACAAATTGCTACTGGCTGGCCGGGCTGGGTGATTCGTTGACTGACCCAATGGGCTACCTTGGCGCTATATTGCTCTAGCTCGGCATAACTTAATTTTTGATCGACAAAACTAACCGCGGTTCGAGCGCCATGCTCGATAGCAACCCGATTAAATCTCTGCCCGATATCTTCTTGCCACGGAGATTCTACTTGCTGGTTCCAAGATTCAATCTGCTGCTTTTGTTCTTCTGCACTGATCCATTGCAATTGAGAAAGCTGCTCAGTACCAGCAAGAATTTGTCGACTGATACCATCGATCCGTTGTAATAAATTACGATCGGCAAATTCAGATTCGACGAATTTAAGGCTTAATCGAAGGTTTTGCAGCTCAGCGGCCACATCAGATTCAGGCTCGACAATCAGCTCAACCAGCTCAGGCACATCAGGATTGATAAATTTTGCATCAAGATTTTCTCCTGAAATATCAAGCTGATTTTTAAAACTATAGAAGTTGAACATGAAGTTCAAACGACCACTGTCAGATAATTGATGCTGGCGTAAAACAGAAATTTTTCGATAAGGCGCTACTTGGCGAATCGCTTGCGCCAGTTGCAACATGCCTTGGCTAACGGTTTTGTTTTCTGGCTCTAGCCAACTATTTTCAATAACTAAAGGCACTTGCTGAAAGTAACAGCCTAAATGCTGCATTTGCTCTTTTAGCCTGCCATGGTGAACATCCAGCAGTTGGAAATTTTCTTCACTGCGGCAAAGCATTTTCAACAATAAGGCATAGATGTAGCGGAAATAAACTGAAGGATGTATTGAAAGCTGCTGGCAATAGTTTTGAATTTGCCGCCAGTGCTGATTATCCAGCTTATATTCGAGGTCAACCCGCTCTGGCTTACCAGCAGAATTTTCATCTGGCTGCAAGGGCTCACAGCTTTCCAATAATGGCTTCCAATAGTCGAGTATTTCAGCGGTATCCATTTGCTGATTAAGCTGCGCGACGTCTTGTTGGAAATAATCATCAACCTGCAAGGTTTCGCCGCGATAGCATTTAATCTGTTGTTTCAACATCGCCATCATAGAGAAACCATCAGAAAACATATGATGGATCGCTAACCAGCAAACACTTTTACCATTATCTAGGTGAATCAGGCCGAAACGAACTGGTGGACGATTATTGTGTAAATCCCATGGCTGCTTAACTTGTTGATTAAGCCAAATCTGAAGCTGATCGGCTGCGAGTTGGTCAAATCGAAACTCTATCGGCCAGGAGTTATTTTCTTGTTGGTAAGCAACATCAGCGCCGGGTAGATCACATTTAAATACCGAACTACGCATTGATGGGTGTGCATCAGAAACCTGCTGAACCGCCTGCTGCCAAAGCGTCGGATCAATCTGATAGTCAGTTTCAGCATAGACACCGACTGAATTAACGAGACCATCGCGATTAAGAGAGCTTTCTAGATATAAATCACGCTGCATTTGTGTCAAAGGCAGCATCGGATTAATTGATTGATCAGAGCTAATCGCAGTCGGGTTTAATCTTTTAGCCAGATCGATACCATCCCAAAGCGGCACGGAAGCAAGTAACGCTTTGGGTATTTCAACCATCGCCTGCAACAGGTTTTGGTACTGCTGCGCCATTAGTTCAATCGACGACTGCTGATAAAGATCAGTTGAATATTCAACCGACAATTCAACGCCGGTCGACTTTTGCCGCGCCATCAGCAATAAATCGTACTTTGCGGTGGCGCGTTCTGGTTCTTTAATTTGTAATTCAAGGCCTGGTAACTGCGGCATTTGCGGATCACGACTCATACCAAAGCCAACCTGAACTAACGGGGCATGGGAGGATTTGCGTGTGATACCTAGCTGGTCAATCAGCAAATCAAACGGAAGTTGTTGATGATTGAATACTTGCTTTACCCGCTCGCTAGTTTGTTGATTTAACTGCTCTAGCGTTGGATTTTCTGCCACCGAGGCGTGGGCAACCAATGAATTAACAAAGCAGCCTACCAGCGGCTCTAACTGGGTATGACTTCTGCCACTACCTGGAATAGCCACTGCAATTTCAGATTGATCACTCCAGCGGGATAATATCCCCTGAAAACCACTCAGCAGCAGCATAAATAGCGTTGAATTTTGATCCAAAGCCAGCTGCTGTAGAGAGTCTAACAATCGATTGTTTAGCGGAAAATGAAAAATAGCGCCCTTACCGGATGGCTGAACAGGACGAGAATGATCGGTACGCAGCCGCAGCAACTCGGGTAAATCCTTAAGCTGACTTCTCCACCATTCTAGTTCTTTAGCAAACTCACCTTTTTCGGCAAGCGACCGCTGCCAAACGCTGTAGTCGGTATATTGCAATGGTAATGAAGCAAGTTCAGTCGGTTTTTTCGCAACTAATTGCTGATAAAGCTGAGACAATTCACTCACTAATACTTCCATAGAAGCACCATCAGCAACGATATGATGTACCGTGAGTAATAACCAATACTGCTGCTGATTTTTATCTAGCGAGAGCTGCAGCAAACGTGCCCGAAACGGCAATTGATGAATTAAGTCAAAAGGCGTTGCTGCTTCTAAGCGTGCGTGTTCTTTGGCCAGTATTTCTGGCGTTGCATGGTGCGATAAATCTTCTTGATGTAATTCGAATTTTCCCGCAGTTTGCAGCTTAAGCCGTGCTTCACCGTGATGATGAATAAAATTGGCCCGCAGCATCGAATGCCGCCCAACTAAAATCTTTAACGATTGTTCAAGCGCAGCAACATTCAACTGGCCGGTTAAATGCAAAATCAACGGGATATTTAATGCTTCCCGATGATCGCTCATTTGGTCAATAAACCACATTCGTTGCTGGGCAAACGACAAGGGGTAATCTTCAGCCTCAATTTGGGCTGGAATAACATTAGATTGGGTAACTGCAGCATTTTTTTGCTGGCGACTAGCAGTCTGACTTTGCTGCTGTCGCAGCTTTTGCAGCAGGTGACGGCGCTGTGCTTCAGACAGCCCCGCCAGCCGCTGTTTCAACTGGTCATTGCTCATGCGTCTGCTCTTATTATTGTTATTATTCCTGCTGTTCGACTTCGCCTAGCAATGCCTCTAAGGCTTGCTGGTCTAGTTCTCCTGACTCACCAAGTTCCCCTAGTTCGCCCAGCAGGGCATCCACATCATTTAATTCTTGCTCAGCTAATTCAAATTTGGTGATCGAATCGGCTTGGGCGGTGTTCTGAATGTTAGATGCAGCAATTAATTGGTCTAGCTTATGCGCCTGTTGTTGCAGTACAGGTACATCAAAGAAGTCTGCCAACGATAACTCTATTGCCAAACGATCGCGAATTCTGCTGACCGCTTTAGTGGCCAAAAGAGAATGCCCGCCCAATCTAAAGAAATGACCATCACGGGCAATTGCTTTTTGATCAAGCAGTTCTGACCATATTTCAGCCAGACGAATTTCTGTTTCAGTTAACGGCAACTGATGATCGGTAGTAGAAACTTCCATGCTATCGGGATCAGGCAAGGCCTTGCTATCAACTTTTCCATTAGCGGTTAATGGCAATTGATCCATTAAAACAAATAGTGATGGCACCATATATTCAGGCAAGTTTTTAAGTAGGTAATCACAAATAGCTTGTTGAGTAATATCCTGATTCATCAGCATTACCCAGCAAGCCAAACGCTGCTGATCACCTTCACCGATAACTTTAACGACTGCCTGATGTATGCCGACAATCGATTCTATCTGGCTACGAATTTCACCCAGTTCAATGCGAAAGCCTCGTAACTTAATTTGTTCATCAATTCGACCTAGATATTCAAGCTGGCCTAGCCCGTTACGCTTAACCAAATCCCCGCTGCGATACAAACATCCATCGGCAAATTCTTTGGTGATAAATCGCTGCTGATTCAAGCTATCTCGCTGATGATAACCTTGGGTAACGCCACTACCAGAAACATACAGCTCACCCGGCAAGCCCTGATCGACTGGCTGACCATCACAATCTAGCAACCAACAACCTAAGTCAGACAATGGCCGGCCAATTGGGCTGGCCAGCTGATTAAGATTGCTTTGTTCAATCGGATAATAAGTGACATGCACCGTGGTTTCAGTAATGCCATACATATTGACCAGTTGCGGCGTTTGCAGCGAATACTTGTCTGTCCACGGTTTTAGTGAGCGGCAGTCTAATGCTTCGCCACCAAACACTACATAGCGCAAGGCTTCAAGCTTGTCGCCAGCAATTTGATCTTCCTGAATCAACCGGACAAATGCTGAAGGTGTTTGATTTAATACGCTGACGTTGTGTTGCTGCAACAGCGTTCTAAAGGTTTGGGTATCACGGGAAATAATCCACGGCACCACTAACAACTCACCGCCATGGAACCAGGCACCCCAGATTTCCCAAACCGAGAAATCAAAAGCACAAGAATGAAATAGGCTCCAAACGTCTTTATCAGAAAATTCAAAATCTTCAGCTGCCGACATAAACAAGCGAATCACATTTCTATGACTGACCTTAACCCCTTTTGGCTTTCCGGTCGTGCCAGAGGTGTAAATCATATATGCCGTATCATCAGCAGACATCGACAGCCTTAATTGTTGCTGGGGCAGCTCCAACTGGTCTAGTGCGATGACCTGTTTCTGATCGGGCCATTGCGCGGTTAAATCGCTATGACTGATTAACAAGTCACAACCACTATCTTCAACAATAAAATCAACTCGATCTTTTGGACTAGATGGGTCTAGCGGCACATACCAGCAACCCGCTTTTAAAACTGACAAAATCGCCAAAGGTAAATCAAGGCCACGATCTAGCAATATGGCGACTGGCTGACCCGGTTGAACGCCCAGCGCTTGTATTGCTGACGCCAACTGACCACTTTTCTGATCTAACTGACAATAACTCCAGCTAACCATTGAATCTTGCGGTGATTTGAAACCTGGCAAGGTAAGCGCGGTATGCTCTGGAAATTTTGCTGCACTGGCTGTGAAAATATCAGCCAGACATAAAGAATCATCAATCTGATAGCGTTTTACCGGATTAGAGTGCTCAGCAACTTGGCTTAATCGCGACGAATTAAGCAATTGCAGCTGATTTAAAGATATTTCAGGTTGTGCAATTACCTGCGCAATTAAATGACTGAAATGATCCGAAAACTGAGCCATTCGTTCGGCTTTGAATAAATCAGTGGCATATTCAAATCGGCCATCCATACCACCATCGGCATTTTTTTGCAGGTGCAGACTCAGCTCAAATTTTGCAACCGGATTGGGCACTTTTAATACTTGGCAATCAAGCCCCGCAAAATCTGCAACAAAATCATCGGTGGAATTTTGCAGTGCAAACATCACCTGGAAGATCGGCGATTGGCTGGCATTTCGATCCAACTGCAATTGGTCAACCATCGTTTGTAAAGGTAACTGCTGGTGCTGCCAAGCGTCGATGGTGATTTGGTGCTGCTGTTGCGCCATTTTCTGGAACGATTGCTGTGCATCGACAGTCATTCGCATCGGCAGGCTATTAACAAACATGCCGACCAATTTTTCTAGCTCTGGTCGCAAACGCCCAGCAACAGGTGTTCCGATTGCAAAGTCTGTTTGACGGCTATAGCGATATAACTGCACCCGGTAAATCGTTAACAACAAACTATACAAACTTACCTGCAATTGATTGGCTAATTGCTGCAGTGCTGTAGTTTGTTGCGCCGGAATTGTGAACCAGAAGTCAGCACCAGCCGATGATAAGCGCGCAGGACGGGCTTTATCGTATGGCAGCTGTAACACCGGTGCCTCTTGTAATTGAGACAGCCAATAATCTCTCGCGGGCTGGCTTTTCGGTGAATCCAACCATTGCTGCTGCCAAATTGAAAAATCGGCAAACTCTAGTGCCGGTGTATTTAATTCGGATTGAACAAGGCTTAGGTTGTTTCGAGGCAATTGCAGCAATTGAGTGTAAGTTTGACTCAATTCTTCAACCAACAACCCCATACTCCAACCATCCGCCAGAATATGATGAGTCAGTAAAACCAATACCTGTTTCTGATCTGACAATTTAACCAGCCAACTATTAAATAAACGCTTTTCCGGATTATTTAAATCGATAGCCTGTTGGCTTAGCCGCTGTAAAAACTGTTGCAAGCTAGCTTGAGCATCGGCTTGCTGCGACAAATCTAGCAATTGGAAATCTGCCGACACTTGCTGGCCAATTTTCTGACAAGGCTCTTGGTCTACTTCAGTAAAAGTTGCCCGCAATATGGAATGGCGGTTAATCAACCAATCAAGTGATGCCTGCAATGCAGCTTGATCAACTGTTCCGGTTAATTCTAATGCCGCTAAAACATTATAATTATTCGAAGCTTGGCCATGACTTTCAACAGATTGCAGCTTTTGTAAAAACCACAATTGCTTTTGTGCCATCGATAATGGCTGAAGCTTTGTATCTGCTTGCTTTTCAATCAAATCAACTGCTTTGCCTTGGTGCAGCTGATCACACAACTGGGCAACCGTTGGATATCGATAAATCAGATTAATTGGCAATTCAATCGAGAACACCCGAGCAATTTCAGAGACCAACCGAGTGACCAATAAAGAATGGCCGCCCAACAAAAAGAAATCATCATCGATGCCTAGCTGATTATTAGTCAACAGCGGTTGCCAAATCCGCAACATTTTCTGTTGCTGATCGTTTTCCGCTACCCGAATCGCTGCCGGTGCAACCGTCGATGAAAGTTGTGGCTCAGGCAATGCTTTTCGATCTAACTTGCCATTGGCATTGATCGGTAAACATTCAACATGATTCCAGCTTTGCGGCACCATATGAATAGAAAGGCTTTGCTTTAATTGCTCACGCCACTGCTCAGGCTGAAAATCGTCAAAAGATTCCGTTTCCAACCAGCAAGCCAGCATTCGTTCATCGGAGGTAGTTCTTGGATCTTTTACCGGTAAAACGCAGCAGTTTTTAACCCCGGGCAAGCGATTAATTTGCTGTTCAATTTCGGCGGGCTCAATTCGAAAACCACGAATTTTAACTTGCTGGTCAATTCGGCCATGATAATTAAGTACGCCGTCTTCCCGCCAGCTAACCAAATCACCCGTGCGATACCAAATCTGTGCCTGAGATGACGTGGTTTGTGAAACAAAAGCCTTAGCGGTTAAATCTGCAGCATTAATATAACCTTTAGCAACACCACCACCTCCGGCCCATAATTCTCCAGCAATACCTATCGCGACTGGCATTCCACGTGGGTCTAATACCCGAACCGATGTATTAGCAATCGGCTTGCCGATCGGTAATGGCGTATCGACTTGTTCAGCCGATTTTAAATGATGAACCGTGGTAAAAGTGGTGTTTTCTGTTGGGCCGTAGCCATTAGAAATAATCAGCTTTGGGAATTTTTTCAGTAACGATTTTACCCGTGAAGCCGACACCACATCACCGCCGGTTAACAGCTGGGTAACGCCAGAGAAAATCTCAGAATTTTGATCCACCAGCTGATGAAATAATGCCGCCGTCAGCCACAACACATCTATTTTTTGCTCGGAAATTAACTGGCCTAACTCTGATGCTGACAATGTTTTTGCTGGTGCGATAACCAATCGCGCACCATTGAGTAAGCTATTCCAGATTTCAAAAGTCGATGCGTCAAATGCCACCGGTGCATATTGCAACACCGAGACACCTGAACCAGTGTTGGCAAAGGTATTATTACACGCCAGTCGCATCACATTTTGATGACTGACTTCGATACCCTTGGGCACGCCAGTCGAACCAGAAGTGAACATGATATACAGCGAATCATCGGCAGCAGGAAATGGGGTTTTTGACTGTTCGCGAGCCAGTATGGTTTGCACAAAATCATGGTGCGGTAATTCAATGCGACGTAATTCTGGCGCAAACTCGAGATCTTGGTCACCAATCAGCAATGCCGTTACTTCAGCTTGGTTGGCCATTTGCTGTAGTCGCGCAACTGGATAAGTCGGATCCAAAGGCACTGCAACCAAACCAGCCCGAGCCAATCCCAAAGTGGTCATTACTAATTCAATGCTTCTTGGCAGATAAAGCGCCACCCGATCGCCTGGAATTAATTTTTGCTCAAGCAACCAATCCGCCAAGCCATTTACCTGCAGTAAAAGGTCTTGGTAATTTAATGACTGGTTTTCAAAAGTGAGCGCTGTATTTTGTGGGTATTTTTTGGCTGCCCGCTCAAAGCGCTCAACCAAACTGCAATCTGGATACGGATTCTTTGGCCCATCTTGCGCCAATAGCCACTTTTGCTCAGCTTGATTTAAATAGTTAATTTTGCCGAGTGGTTTATCCGGGTCAGCGACCATCACAGTGATTAACTGGCTGAAATGCTGGACCAGCCGCTGGGCCATCATTTCTGAAAGCATCTGTGGATGGTATTCCAGCTCAAGATAAGGCGCTTGTGGATCAACAAACAGTTGCAGGGTTAAACCAAACTTAGCCGCCTGATTGGCAATATCGATTGCGGTCAGTTTTAGTGCTGCACCATTTTGATTGTTAAGCGTTAGCTGACTGCTCGGCGCATTCTGTACCACAAAACAAATCGCTTTTTCAGCACTTTCTAAGCTAGAGCCTTGTTGATTCAAGGCTTGCTGAAGTTGATCAAACGGTAAATGCTGATGCTGTAATATATTTTCAAAGTAGCTCAGATTACGCTGCAACAACTGCTTAAATGTTAGGTCTGCTGTTACATTAGATCTAAACGGTAAGGTATTGATAAAACAGCCAATCAAATTGGTCAACGCCGGATCTGGTCGATCGGTTATCGGGCTGATCAGCGTAATATCTGAGTGCTCGCTATAGCGATACAATAGGGTTTGAAATACCGAAACCGCCGCCAAATAAAGTGTTGTACCTTGTTCACTAGCAAACTGCTGGAGCTGCTGCAATTGAATGGGATCTAGCTTGAGCTTTAACTGACCTGCTTTTGCAGATTGCCTAGACTGCTGGGCCGCATTGAGGCCAGAGGGCAATTCAAGTGGCTCGATATTTTGCAGGTAGTTTGACCAGAATGCTTTGTCATCTGCTGAATTGTTCGCCGCAGCGTCAGCTAACTGGGCATTCTGCCAGCGAGCATAATCTGAATATTGGTACTGCAATTCAGGTAGCGTTTGCTGACTGTAAAGCTGAGATAACTGGTCAATTAAGCAGGCAATGGACCAACCATCAGCCACTACATGATGCAAGCACACCGATAAACTCCAGCGATTATTGGCAAATTTTGCCAATACCGCACGAATCGGTAATTGTTGTTCCAACACAAAAGGCGTATTAGATTGCTGCTGTAGCGCCGTTTGCCATTTCAACTGTTGCTTTGATTCTGAAAGCGCAGAAAAATCAATTTGCTGTAGTTTAAAAAGTTGCCGCGATTTTTCAGCAAAGCCATGGCTAGCTTGAGCGCGAATACAACTAGAGAGAATGTGTTGCCGCTCAATTAATTGCTCAAAAGCCTGCAGCATTAATTGAGGCTGTAAATCCCCGGCAATATCCCAGGCACCCAGCATGTTGTAACTGGTATCGGAAGGATTAATTTGCTGATGCAGCCACAATCGATGTTGTAGCGGAGACAACTGCCAACCTTGCTGATAATCGCCAACCTGAATCGTCATCGCAGATCGATTGGAGGCTTTTCTGCTAACCGCAGGCTTTGTAACTTCAGCGGCCGAATCGGCACGTAACAAATCAGTCAGCTGTGCTTTATTGGCTTTTAGCTGCTCAAATAAAGCAGCGTCAATCGCTCCTTGCGGTGCATCCAATTTAATTTTGTCAGCTTCCAGCCAGACCTTGACCCCTTTCTGACGCAAGCTTTCTAGTAATTGTTGTGCGCTCACAGTTCAAATACCTCTCGCTGCTGGTCAGACTGAACCGCTGCAGGTGCTTTCGGTTCAGCTGTTAGCTCAGGTTTTGGTCTTAGCGATGATTTAACCCGCCTACCCTTTTTTTCCAGCGCTTGTAATTTTTCTTTTTCAATTCGCCGGGCTTTTCTGGCAATCGCTGCTTGTAAAATAAACGGCTTGGGATCATCACGATAAAAAGCTTCGGTTAATTCCCTTTCAACTTCCCATGCTAGGTCTTGCAATAAAGGGAACTTGAATATCAGCGTCATCGGCATCGTCAGCTCAAACTTTGCATTCAACTCGCTAATCGATTGCGCGGCCTGCAATGAATGTCCACCGAGACGGAAAAAATGATCTTGCAGATTAATATTTTTCCGCTGTAGTACTTTTTGCCAAATCCGAGCAATTGATTTTTCAATACTGCTTTGAGGTAACTCGGCATTTGGCTGAAAATCGCTTTTGGCAGATTTCGATGAATCAACGGCTGAAGGTAGTGCTGATTTATCCAGCTTGCCATTAATGGTTAGCGGCAACTGATCTAACCAGATAATCTGGGCAGGCAACATGTACAGCGGCAGCGACGCTTGCAGTGAGGTTAAAACTTGCTGTGATAGTTGAGAATTAGATAGTTTCGGATTAGATAGTTTCGGATTATCTATGGCTTCAGATACTTCACCATCAGCCACGGCATAGGCAATTAACTGCGCGGCATCGGCCTTGCCGGTTAATACCACTGCGGCATCAGCAACTAAATTAGAGTTTCTTAACTGAGCAACTATCTCGCCAATTTCAATTCGATACCCACGCAGCTTAATCTGCTGATCTGAGCGTCCAAGATAGGTTAATTGATAATCAGCTTGCTCACTTTTCAATGCATCCATTCGAGCCAAATCACCACTACGGTACCAACGGGCTACGCCTGTACCACCATTCACTAAATCTTCGATAAATTTTTGCTGATTCAATTCTGGCCGATTGAGGTAGCCGCCAGACAAGCTGGCTCCCGACACTTGGATTTCTCCAACAATACCAGGCGCCACCTTACGGTTAAGTGCATCACGCAGCCTAACCGATAGATGCGGCAACGGTTGCCCGATTCGACTTTGATTGCTCGCCAAATCTTCTTCTGAAATTGATTTATAAGTCACATGAACTGTGGTTTCGGTAATGCCATATAAATTAGTCAGACATGGCGTAGCTAAACCAAACTCATTATTCCATGCGATTAAACTATCCAGCTCCAGCGCTTCACCACCAAAATGAATATGGCGTAAATCGCCTGATTTCTGCCCTTCAACAAGACAATTAGCAACCCTTTTAAATGCACCTGGCGTTTGACTAAGACAAGTCACCTGACTTTCAATCAACCAGTCAGCAAACAGCTGCGGATTTTGCCTCGCGTCTTCAGGGACTAAGGCTAATTTTCCGCCATATAAAAAAGCGCCCCAAATTTCCCAAATAGAAAAATCAAACGCTATCGAGTGAAACTGGCTCCAGCAATCTTTATCGCTAAAACTAAATAAGCCTTCACTGGCATCAAATAACGACATCACAGCGGAATGCGAGATCGGCACACCTTTAGGCTTACCGGTGGTACCTGAGGTGTAGATCACATAAGCAATTGATTGCGGATTGGGTTTCAGCTGAGGGCTTGGCTGTTTTTTTTCTATTTCAGAAACAGGTTGTTGTAAGCACTGATCTAATGTCAGCTGGCGGCAAGCAGTTTTCAATGTTAATGGTTGGTCGGTAAGCAACAACTGTAGATCTGCATCTTCAGCAATCAATTCAATTCGCTGCAATGGAGATTGCGGATCAAGCGGCACATAACCATAACCTGCTTTTAATATGGCTAGCATAGCAATTATTTGTTGCGAGCCACGATTGACACATAAGCCAATTAATTGATCGCTAGATGAAGCGCGATTATCAAGCTGATTGTGATCAAAATGGCCGCAATCAAGGTTGAACCGCAATGCCTGCGCCAACTGATTAACCTGTATTATCAATTGAGAATAGGTCAGCTCAGAACAAGTGGAACCACTGCTATCGGTTAGCGCGATATGGTTGGGGAATTTTTCTGCTGTTTGATAGAAACGCTCAATCAGGCAATCATCAGCCGAAAAGTTTGCTTGCCAGCTGGCATCTAACGAATCAACTTCATCTGCTAACAACCAATTCAGCTTATCTAATCGCTCAACACCAGAGACAATCTGCTGGTGAATCAAGGCCATTCGCTCGACAAAATGGTTGGAACTAAATTGTTGTGAATTGTAAATTAATTCAAAGCGGCCGGTTGTTTCTGCAGTGTGTACATATCCCTGCACCAGATTTGGCATTTGCGGCGTAAAAATAGTGACTGCAACAGATTGCCCCTGATGACTCATTACCGGCACAAAATTATTAAAATTAAATGCAAACAAAGTGTCGCTAGCCATCGGTAAATGCGTAATGGCCGACGGTGATAATTTTAAAAAAGGCTTAGCTCGCTTTTGATGGATTCTGGCAGCTAGCAACCAATCAGAAAAACTCGATTCTGCAGTGATTTGCGATGCCTGAAACAAAAACGGCTGTTGGCGAGTAAAACACCCCAGATCATTGCGATTATGCTGATCACGCCCATCATGGATTTCGGTGATCGCAAAGTCTTGCTCTGCTTGCTGGTGATATTGAATCAACAGCCCAAATAGACATTTAAAATAAAATGCTGGGGTTATTTTTTTGCTGCGACAATAATCTTTAACTTGCTGCCAAGCTACAGCATCAAAAGGTAATTGCTCACAAATTCTCTGGCCCGCCTTCAAATGCAACGGTTCAGATGCATTAGTGGCAACCGCGCTAACTTGGGTGTTTGCAGGGTTATTCAATAAAGTAGCCGTCTGACTGAACGCTGGATTGGAAATGTGCAGCGGCTCAACTTGAGCAAGCTCAGATTTCCAGAACGCCAGCGTCTCATGGGAATTAAAGTTCCCTTGCGGCATAGCTAGCGTAGAGATTTTCGGTAAATCATCCGGCTGATTAGCTGCTTGAATTAATAGCCGCGCATGAATTCCTAAAGAAGGCCCATCGAGCAATAAATGATGTGCAGTAATCACCAAATGATAACAGTCAGGTGCTTGCACTAACCAATGGCCGAGCATCGGCTCACAATGCAAATCATAATTGCGATAAATAAGGGAATTTAGCAATTCCTGAGGCTGATTAGTCTCAGCCGTTATCAACACTAGCGAATGGTGGGTATCAGTAACTGAGAGAAATGGCTGCTCAGATTGAGTATCCAGCCTGACACCTAATATCGCCTGACTTGAAACCAGCCTATCAAGCGCCGCCTGCCAGTAGGCAAGGTCAGCCTGACCGTCAAATCGCAACGCATAGCCAGAGCTATTTTTCAGTGATGTTGGGTTTAAAGTTGCATCGAGGAAGGTATCTGTTTGCACCAGAGACAGCGCGATAGATTCATCGATTGAAAACTCAGCATTGTTATTATTATTCAACAGCTTGCTCCCGAGCCTATGTTATCCAGGCATGCTTCGGCCAGAAATTCCTTGGCCATCCGTATTTTTATTATTTTGCTACGGGAGTTTGATAGTAACATTTCACTGACAGCCTGTTTACTCAACTGGCAGCGATATTTTGCTCTTTTTGAAAAAAAACTGGTTACTTAAAGTAACTCGCCTTAGATATTCTTTTGCAATATATTATTTGGAGGAGATATTTGGGTGTGCCAATTTAGGCTCTTGAATCACATCAGGATCACTTCAATGAAAAAATTTTCTTGGATCATTAAGTTAATTATCGCAGTTAACTATTGCCAGCCAAAGTTTTTTCTCTGAACCACAAAAAACATTTTATAGCGATTATGCATCAAAATAATGTCCACTAAAACGTCTGCATAGACAAAACAAGTGTTCATTCGACGGTTTTTCAGCAAACATTATTGGATAGCTGGCGTAGTAATGCCTACCAGCTGGCGCTCGCATCAAAATATCTTCAATGGGTCGTTAGGAAATTAACAGGATGGCTTTAGGTGGGATCTAACCTTTTCTTTTGTTCTTTGTATTGCGCTCTGGCACGCCGCTTAAACTTCAATATATCGCAGTTAACTATTGCCAGCCAAAGTTTTTTCTCTGAACCTCAAAAAACATTTTATAGCGATTATGCATCAAAATAATGTCCACTAAAACGTCTGCATAGACAAAACAATCGTCTACTCGACGGTTTTTAAGCAAAAACCATTGAATAGCTGGCACAGCAATGCCTACCAGCTGGCGCTCGCATCAAAATATCTTCAGTGGGTCGTTAGGAAATTAACAGGGTGGGCTTAGGTGGGGTCTAACCCTTTCTTTTGTTCTTTATATTTATATTGCTCTCGGGCACGTCGCTTGAACTTTAATAAAACCCTGCCAGCCAAACTTTTTTCTTTGCACCCCAAAAAATGCCTTATGGCGATTATGCATCAAAATAATGTCCACCAAAATGTCTGCAAAGACAAAACCAGTGTTCATTCGACGGTTTTTCAGCAAACATTATTGGATAGCTGGCGTAGTAATGCCTACCAGCTAGCGCTCGCATCAAAATATCTTCAATGGGTCGTTAGGAAATTAACAGGGTGGGCTTAGGTGGGGTCTAACCCTTTCTTTTGTTCTTTATATTTATATTGCTCTCGGGCACGTCGCTTGAACTTTAATATGTCGGCATAGTTACCAATCGCTGAAGTAAATTGTTTCATTAGCGACAACCCGCGACCGCTCATGGTGCTGGCCCATTCGGTGGCATCGACTCGCAATTTCAGTCGATTAAAAATTGGCGGTAAATCTTGCGACATGCGGTGTTTTTTATCATGGCGGGCCATCCGTGCGCTAGTATCAACAAGTTCTAAGTAATCTGAATATTTAAAAGGTAAGCACTTTGCTTGTTGTGCTTTTGTCATTTTTGGTTCAAGCAACGATTTTAATCTGGGGTAGCTCGATTTCAGGTTTCGTTTTTCTTTAATATTGATTCTGGCTTGTAGCGAAGTGTAATCGGAATCTTCTGGGGTTGTGGCGATACCTGCTCGCAGTGAATTAAGATCGACATAAGCCATGCAGGTTAGCAGCGCTTGTTCATCCAGCAAGGCTTGTGCTTTAAAGCGACCTTCCCAAAATCGGCCGGTGCATTTATCTTCAGCGTTGGCTTTGCGGGCTAGCGGCTCGTTAATTGCTCGCATAAACCAGCTAATACTCATTAGTCGTTCTCGGTAAATATCAGCGAAACTGACTGCCATATTTTTTTCTGCAGAGGTCATTGCTTTTCTTTTACGAGAATCGAGGTAATTCTGCACCAAGCGTTCGCCCTTAAAGACTTTGCAATATTGAGTCAGCACCTGATCATCGGTCCATTCTTGAGCTTTTGAAACATCGACAAACAGCACCAGATGATAGTGATTGCTCATGATGGCATAGGCTGCTACTTCTATCGCAAAGGCTTTCACCAGTAAGGCTAGCCGATCGACAATCCACTGGCGGCGGTGATCGTAGTTTTGTCGAAGCTCGGGAACGATGGTCGGATCTTCACCGCACAACCACCCTCGCCTAACGCATCTTGAACAGGCATGGATGAACGGATTAGCTTTTGGATCGAACAGAATGGCACGTGGTGCAGGCATAATGAATTTGGATCGATTTATTAAGCAAACACTTAATAATTTGATTCCACTCCAGCTAATTTCAGTGGTTGACTGATATTAGCTGGCGCTTTGCAATTGGGGAAATTGAATATTTTTAACTGGTCATAGAAAAAGCTTTGGCTGGCAAATACCTATTGTGGATCAAGCAAACACCTTGATCCATCGGAAATTCAGGTATTAAATAAGATGTTTAGCTCAACAAACTCCGCACATATTCTAAATCTTCTGGGCTATCAATTCCGGGAGGAATCTCGGCACAAGCAGTTTCAACATGAATGCTCTTGCCGTGATAAATCGCCCGCAATTGCTCGAGAGATTCCAGCATCTCCAGCTGACATGCACCCCATTGAATAAACTGGCGTACAAAACCGGCGCGATAACCATAAATACCAATATGCCGCGCTGCCAGCGAATCTTGTGCCATCGACTTTTCAGTCGATGAAAAACCATCGCGATTCCATGGAATCGATGCGCGGCTAAAATAAATCGCTTTACCCGATTTATCAGCTATCACTTTGACAGCATTGGCATTAAACATCGATTCAATATCTGTAATAGGCTCACATAATGTCGACATCGAATAATCTGGACGCTGTTTTAAATTCCCAGCAACCTGATTAATGACCTGCGGCGGAATTAAAGGCTCATCACCTTGAACATTAACCACTACCGCATCATCAGCCAGCCCCAGTTTGCCAATCGCTTCTGCTAAACGATCAGTGCCAGACGGATGACCAGCTGCGGTCATCACAACATCTGCACCGAGCGATTTAACCAGATCGAAAATACGTTGATCATCGGTGGCAACGGTAACGGTTGCTGCAGCTGATAATTTCGCTTGGCGCCAGACTCTTTCGATCATGGTCTGGCCGCAAATATCGGCTAATGGCTTACCTGGCAATCGAGAAGAAGCATATCTTGCAGGAATGATGACGTGAAAACTCACTGCACTTCTTCCCCAGTTAGCTGACGTGCTTGTTCTTCTAGCATCACCGGAATATCTTCATTAATTGGATAGGCTAAGCGATCAGCCTTGCACCATAATTCATTTTGCTGCTCTTTAAAGATCAGCTTGCCTTTACAAAGTGGACATACCAAAACATCCAATACTCGCTTATCCATGTGTAACCTCGGCTAATTTTGTTTTCAAATGGCTGGAGAACTCATTTGATAATTTGGCAGTCACCGGCAAATACCAGCTGTTCGGCCGTTCCAGATGGCGACATTTTACGGCATCTTTCTCGGTCATCAGTAGTGGTAAAGCATCATTCGGTGATAAATCTTCTAATTGATAATGGTGATGGTCTGGCAAAGCTTTTAATTCTGGAGAAAAGCCTAACTGTGTCAGCGTATTATGAAAACGCTGCGGATTGCCGATGCCAGCAACCGCTAAAACTTTTCCTAATTGCGGCGCCAGCGCCGTTTCATCTGAATGTAACGGCTGGAGTTTGCCAGGCTGCAGCTGCATTTCAAACTCACCCGAACGGCCAGCGCTACCATTGCAAACCACAAAATCAACGCTGTCCAAACGACTTACTGGCTCTCGAAGCGGCCCCGCAGGTAGCATTTTTTGGTTACCGAAACGGCGTTGGCCATCAATAACCGCAATTTCAATATCTCTAGCTAATCGATAATGCTGCAAGCCGTCATCACAAATCAGTAAATCACAGCCCTGGGCAACCAGCAGTTTGGCAACCGCGACACGATCACGGCCTACCGCTACTTTTGTTTGGCCACGTAAAAACATCATTAAAGGTTCATCACCGACATCCGCAGCAGTTGATTGCTCATCAACCAACCGCAGCTGATCTGAACTACTACCATAACCTCGACTAACCACACCCGGGTTAAAGCCATTGTCTTTAGCCCAATCAATCAACCATAGGGTAAGGGGTGTTTTACCCGCGCCACCCGCCGTCAAATTTCCAACAACAATAGTAGGAACGCCCGCAGCAAAGGAAGTTTTTTTACCGAGTAGATATTGGTGTCGCTTGCGGCAAACAATAAAATCAAACAAATGGCTGAGCGGTTTAAGCAACCATCCCAGCCATTTGTTTTGATCTTGATACCACAAAGAGAGAAAGACAGGTTCTAGCCAGCGGCGTAGAACATCACCTGCCGATTTACTCATCCGGTTTTCTCGTTGCAATTCTTAATTTAGTGAAGCCTTGCTGGCCTAATACATCCATTGCGGTCACTACCGACTGATGCGGTGCTTGGCCATCGGCGCTAATAATTACCGGCAAGGTTAAATCACCACCAGATTGTTGCTCGATAGCCCTTTGTAGGGTTTGCTGCTTATTATTCACCAGCTTTTGTGAGTTCACAAAATAGTAACCTTGTGCATCCACACTAACTTCAAGCACTTTCGGTGCATCAATCACTTCGCTTGGTTGGCCATTAGCTTGTGGCAAACTCAAGGTAATTTGGGTTTCTCTGGTAAAAGAAGTTGAAACCATAAAAAAGATCAGCAGTAAAAAAACTACATCAATTAACGGCATCATATCGGGAGTCAGTTCATCCCTTCTAGTTTTGGCCCGCCAGCTCATGCGACGCTCTCCGCGCTACCCCCGGCATGATCCATTGGCTCATCCTTTCGGCGGTCACCATGTATCACATCGACCAGTTTTACCGCTTCTTGCTCCATGGTAATTGCCAGCTCATCGATTCGACGCTGGTAATAACGGTGAGCAATCAAAGCAGGAATCGCCACACTCATACCAGCAGCCGTAGTAATCAAAGCCTGGGAGATACCATCGGCTAGAACAGCTGGGTTACCGACACCAACAGTGGTGATTGCAGTAAATACCTTGATCATACCGATCACGGTACCTAGCAAACCCAGCAACGGTGACACTGAGGCAATAATTCCTAATGTGTTTAGAAAACGCTCAAGTTGAATGACCGCATGGCGGCCAGCTTCATCGATCGCATCTTTCATTACTTCGCGGCTGGTATTCAAATTAGAGATACCTGCAGCAAGCACTCGACCCATCGGAGAACCGTGGCGTAAATCGGCCAGTTTCTCTTCGTTCATTTCTTTGTTTTGCACATTTAACCAGACTTTAGCTACCAGATTATCAGGAATAACCTGGCCATCACGCAAAGCGAAAAAACGCTCAACAATAATGGTCAGTGCAACAACGGAACAAATAACAATTGGCAGCATTAAGAGGCCGCCAGCCTTAATAATCTCAAACACCAGAACAGTCCTTTTGCTTCGGTTCTTCTCTTGGCGACAACTCTACCACAGCAGATAGATAAGTCAGCCCCGCAGTTTAACCTGAGCTCAATCTTCGACAACTTGCGCGTCTTGGTAGCCTCCAATACTGATTTTCAAGCCGGGAAGTTGCGATCTGTTTGACCGAGCCTCCCGCATCAACCACCAGCTGAATCATCCCATCACATGCAGTACTGAATAATTGGGCGTCATTTAAATGATAGCGTTGTAATACATTTCGATCGGGCAATTCATTAGTAATCTTAAAACCTGTGCTAATTAGCACAATTTGAGGGTTGATCTGTTTCACAAACCGCTCAGAACTGGCATTCTTAGCCCCTTGCTTACCGGGTAACAGAATCAATTGCTGGTCATTGGTAGTCAGCTGAAAATTATCCAATAACCGCTTTTCTTCAACCCTATCTAAATCCCCCATCACTAATATGCGGCTTTTTCCGTAATTAATCGCTATCGCACAACTCTGTTTGTCTTCGCTGCCCGTCGTTTTTGCTAACACAACAGACACTCGAATATCTCCTAGCTGATAACTATCACCTGTCTTACACGGCAAAGCATTCAATGACCATTTTTGATTAATCTGCTTGGCGTTACCAGCCAAGGTTAATTTGGCAGGCATTGCTGTAGCAAGAACCCCGGCTCCTCCGACATGGCGCATATCGAGATGACTCAAAACTAATAAGTCGATTTGCGAATACCCCCTAGCCTGCAAGTAAGGCAGCAACACCCGCTCTGCTGAGCTGAAATTCCCCAATGCTGGCCCAGTATCAAGTAAGATTAAATGCTTATCATCTCGAACAATTAATGCCTGACCGTGACCAACATCCATCAATTCAACAATTAACTGCTGCGGCTTTATAACTTGCTGGTTGAATGCCAGCAATAAACCACTAATTAGAAGTGCACCTCGCCACTGCCACGCTAGAGGAATTAAAGCGATAAATACCAAGATTAAACCGATTAACTTTAATAAAAAGCTTCCCGAAGCAAACAACAAACCTTTGCCTTGCAACAACTCCAACCACCACCAGAAAAAATCTGCCAAATGATTCAACAGCCAAGTTAAAGGTGTGATTTCAAATAGTAATCCGCAAACCAACGACAGCGGCAAAATTAGCAAGCTCACTAAGGGTACTAAAAGCAGATTGGCTAAAATTGCCATTACCGGTCCAACACCAATCACTAAAAGCTGCATGGGCAGTAAAGCAACCCCTAGCATTAATTGAAATCTGACAAACCCTCTCCAACCAGATAAATGCCGCCCACCGCCGCTAATAATCCAATAAATTATTCCCACGGCAGAAAATGACAGCCAGAAACCAGCCAAACCCGCTGCTAACGGATTCACCAACAACAAAATTGCTGCGGCAGCAAATAGCCGATCAAACCCAGCAATTCGCTTACCAAAAACGATACAAAGCGTTAGTAAAAACAGCATTAACAAAGAACGGAAAACCGACAAACCCAGCCCGCTGGCTAGACCATAACCAACTGCGGCCAACATGCCGCCCCACAGGCATATTCTCCAACCACCGGGTGACTTGCGTAGCAGGCCCATCGCCATTAATAGCAGCACCAACATCAATCCATAAAAAATACCGCTGTGCAGGCCGGACACCACCATTAAATGAACCGTTCCGGTTTCGCGCAATAGCTTCCATTGATATTCTGTTAAATCACTACTGCTACCTAACGACATGGCTGCCACCAAAGGCCGGGCATTAGCAGACAAATCAGACAAAGAAAGCCGCTCTAGCCTTTTAAACCGCCATCGATCGATCGTCGCTCGGCACCATAAACAACTTTCAATACGCTGATTGGCCCAAGCAGCAGTAATGTATCCAGTTGCTGCGATTTTTTGGTGAAATAACCAATGTTCATAATCAAAAAGCCCCGGGTTAACCTGCCCCACCACTGGTTTCATTTTAATTCTGATATTCCAATAACTTCCGGGTAATGGCAGCGGTTTATATCGCGGCCAATAAGCACGAATTTTTGCTTGGTGTAACTTGGGCTGATCTGGAAGGTAGACTTTAAGTCGAACTCTTGTGTATCTTTCTCGGCGCTCAGGTAATCCATCGATTAAAACCGTTAGCCGTTGTTCACCCGCTAACTGGCTATAGAGAAATTGCTGTTGTTGTGTTTCAACTATGGTATGACTGGCAACTAACCAGCCAAAAATCACCACAATTGGCCAGACACGCCGCAAAGCTATTGATGTAAAAATCAATATGAAAACTGTCACAGAGATTATTTGCAGCGGCCCAAACCACTGCGCAATTAGCAATCCGATCAAGCATGCCAATGGCATCCGGATCATCATGCATCAACCCTGGAAGTAAGATGCCTAAAAAGCGTTTTAAGAAAATTTTGCCAGACGCTAGCTCGATTCGTGGCAACAAGTATCTGCAGTTTCTTAACAAACATTTGGACAATGATAATATTTGGCATCTCAATCGCCGTTCATTGGCTGGTGGGTGTGCGCTAGGACTATTTGTAGCCTTTGTTCCGGTTCCTTTCCAGATGGTGATGGCCGCAATGCTTGCGCTGGTGTTTGGAGTAAACCTTCCAATGTCAGTGCTCATGGTCTGGGTCAGCAACCCGATCACCATGCCGCCGATGTTTTATGGCGCATACAAAGTAGGTGCTTGGACGCTCGGAAAATCTGAAATACCGTTTCAGTTTGAACTCAGTTTTGAATGGTTATCACACGGATTGCAGCATATTTGGCAACCCTTCTTACTCGGTTGCTTAATGCTGGGAATTATTAATCTCGCTATTCGAGTGACTTGGCGAATATTAGTAGTGAAAAATATGCAGAAAAGAATTTTGGCTCGCAAAACAACTCGCCGTTAAATAATGCTCTAAGCTAATTGACAACCAAATCATTAGCTGGAAGTAAAATGCGTTTAGCAACTTTTGTCTCGGCAACAATTAAATTTAGCCGAACCGTCGTTAAACTACCTGGCCGAACCTTACATACCATTACTACTCGCGTATCTACCGTCACTCGCGATCTTTCTCTCTCACCACCAGCGACTTCGACACGGCCTTTTTCTACCACTAGCTATCTGAAAAAACATCTGCAAATCAGTGAATCTTCAACTGTTCAACTTTGTTCTCCTCAGGAAATTTCAGGAGAAGCACAAGCAGCTAGAATTAACAAAACGTTACTTGAACCAAATGAAGCAGTAAGTTCTGAAAGCCACCCTTTCAATACCAAACCCTTCAATAATGAATATGAAGTTTGCTACAACTTCGGAATGCTTGAGCCAGCAATATTTCATCGTAAGCAATTTAGCATGGAAGCATTCAGATACTATTTTTTAAGTACGGGGGCACTAGAAAACTATTATTTAAAACATGACAGGCTTGCACCGCCACGGCCACTCTCACCCTTCGATCGTAATTGGAAAAGTATGTTTTTTCAAAGAGGTGACCACTTAAATGACATTGCATTAGGATTAAATTTTCCGAGCGGCATTTTCTCTGCCATAGGGAGCGACGCAAATGCAACTTTGAAAGAATTTTCCAAAACTCACGATACAAAAATCTATTCTGAGTTTCACAAGGATTTAGGATATTTCTTAGGCTATCCCGGGTTCGTTAATCCTAACGGCGTAGTCTATAAGACAGCAGATCTTCAACCTAGCTTTGTGATTTCAGCCATGATGAAAGCTGTTTTAGATCATCGGAAAATAAAGTTTTCACTGGAAGGCATAAACCCTGAACATTTAGATCAAAAGCCAAGCTACCATCCAGAATTTCACGGCAGTCAACCAATAAATATTATGACTCATCTACAACAGAATTACGCAGACATCCCAAGGGTGACATTTACACTATTTGAGCTCGCCAATGTATTGAGTTTTATACCTTTCTACATGCACTGTGAGTTTTACCAAAATGCAACTGACCAGCAACCTTTATCTATGCAACAGCTTATGAACGCAGGGCTTCATTTACGCCACCCTCATTTATATCAGCTACCCGCAATGATGCTCAGACAGACACTTGGGCACCACGATTCACATCGATTGATTCACGACTACAAATCACAATACGTTAAAGCGCTGGAATGCTTAAAAAACAACAATTCTTTTGATTTATTCAGTTTTGTTCCAGATACAGAACATCATTTGTCTGCCGCGGATAAAAAATTCATTCCTCTACCGCTTAGTTTTACATCAACCAAGCTGGCAAGTAATTAATATTGATTGCCAACCTGGTTAATGAAATTTATAGCGCCAACAACTTTCCATCTTTAATCGTCAAACATCGATCCATGCGCCCAGCTAATTCCAAGTCATGGGTTACCACAATAAAGCTAGTGCCTAGACCCTGCTGTAATTCCAGCATTAGGTTATACACTTCATCTGCAGTTTGCCGATCAAGGTTTCCAGTCGGCTCATCGGCCAACAAGCAACCTGGGTCATTAGCGAGCGCTCGAACAATCGCGGTTCTTTGACGCTCACCACCCGACATTTCTGCCGGCTTGTGCTCCAATCGTTCACCCAATCCAACTCGTTCAAGTAATACCTTGGCTTTTTGCTGGGCTTCTTCTGGTGTCGCACCGCCAATCAGTATCGGCATAGCGACATTTTCTAGCGCAGTAAATTCTGGCAGCAGATGATGAAACTGATAAACAAAACCCAAGTTACGGTTACGCAATTTGCCTAATGCCGTCTCGCTCAAGCTAGACAGATCAATTCCATCAACCAGTACTTTTCCTGATGTTGGGTGATCCAGTCCACAAAGCATGTTCAATAAGGTGGTTTTGCCGGAGCCCGAACTGCCGACAATCGCCACGCTTTCACCACGATAAATTTTAAAATTAATATCGCTGATCACTTCAATTTCACGCCCAGCATCTTTGTAACAGCGGGCAATCCCTTGACATTCAATCACTGGCGTTGCTTGATTATCAGCCGCTGTCTCGCTGGCTGAATTATTAATATCGCTATTCATTTGACTACTCATAACGGAGCGCCTCCGCTGGCTTCACTCGAGATGCTCTCCAGGCTGGATACAAGGTAGCAATAAAACTCATCACCAATGATGCACAGCCAATCGTGATCACATCCATCCAACGTAATTCTGAAGGCAAGAAGCTAATGTAATAAACATCAGATGCCAAGATCTGACTGCCACTGACTTGCTCAATCCACGCCACCAAATCGGTAACATTCAACGCCAGCGCAACACCACCAATCGTGCCGAGTAAGGTACCGAAAATACCAATCCAGACGCCCTGCACTATAAATATCTGCATGATTTCAGCGGGCGACGTGCCCAGTGTTCGTAAAATCGCTATATCCGCTTGCTTGTCGGTCACTAGCATCACCAGTGTCGAGACAATATTGAATGAAGCCACTGCAACAATTAACAGCAGAATCAAAAACATTACCTTTTTTTCCATTTGCACCGCGGCAAAAAAATTGCCATGTTCACGGGTCCAATCACTGATGCCGTGCGGGCCGTCTAGTTCTCTGGCGACTTCACGAGCGATTTCACGCGACTGGTAAATATCTTTAAGGCGTAATCGAACCCCCGAAACCGAATCTTTTAAACGAAACAGTTTTTGCGCATCGGATAGGTTAATTAATGCTAGGCTGCTATCGAACTGGTAACCCACTTCAAAAATGCCCGAAAGCGTAAAACGCCGGAAGCGTGGCATAGCACCAGCAAGAGTAACGTTGGCCGTAGGGATAATCATCGTCACCTTGTCACCCAACTGCAGCCCTAAAGACGCAGCCAGCTGAGAACCCATCACCACCTTAAAATCACCCGGCAGCAAACCTTGTAAATCACCCTCCACCATATTGCTGGCAAGATCAGATACCTCTGATTCAACTTCAGGCAAAATTCCTTGAATTAATGCGCCCTGCACCCGGCCGGAAAATGTGAACATTCCTTGACCATTGATAAAAGGTGCAGCACCCGTGACCTGCGGATTGGTTTTGGCAGTATCGGCTGCGGTTTGCCAGTCTTTCATCGGCCCAGGATATTCGGTAATGGTCGCATGGGGCGCCATTCCGAGAATCCGACTTTGTAGCTCTTTTTGAAAGCCGTTCATAACAGACAACACAGTGATCAACGCCAGAATACCCAGCGCCATACCGGCTATCGAGATCATAGATATGAAAGAGATGAAATGAGTTCGGCGTTTGGCCCGGGTATAACGTAACCCGATATAAAGTGATAGCGGTCTAAACATGCGCTGACATCAATCGAATAGTGGCCGCTATTAGACCATATACCCAAGCCATTTCAAGCTGTCTATTGCCCATTTTGAATTGGTTTGGTTATATGCACTGTTATTGAATCCAGTGATAGATTAATCTGTGAGTTAGACATAGCCACGATTACGGCCAAACAGCGGCTATGCCAAGCAGTAGTGCTTTATTAGCAAAACTTTCATCAAAACAATGCCCAATAATCAGCCAGCCAACCAGCGAAAGAGTCAAAATGCAGGAACGGCGCGAATTTTACCGAATCAGAGATCAGATCTATCTCGATTGCCAGTCGATCAGTGCCGAGCAGCAGTCCAGCACTGAAGCCAAGACACTCGACCATTTACTTGATGGTTTATCTGATCTGGATAATGAACTTCTACCGCTACTTCGGCGAATGGAACAACGTGACCCGGAGCTCGGCAACTGCCTGCGTACATTAAATTGTAAAATGATGCTGCTGGCACACCACTCGCTGTTAAAAAGCGAGCAACCGCTAGAAGATTTATCACAAATTTCAGTCAACCTGAGTGCCGGTGGTTTAGCATTTATTTCAGACAAACCTTTCACTAACAGAAGCTTCGTGCGGTTAAAAATGTTCCTGCCCGCCTCTGCCATTTTGATTGATTGCAGAGCCAAGGTTGTCGATTGCAGCAAAATGGATATTGAACGCCAATGGCGCGTTTCATTACGCTATGAAAAAATGGAAGAACGTGACCGCGAACAACTAGCACGTCACGTGGCTTTAAAGCAGTCGTCACGTTTTCGCAAAAAAACTCTGTCTCGACCCAGTTCGAGCAGCATAAAAAAAACAACTCGCACTTTTGCAAGGAACTTGTGATGAAATTTCAACTGAAATCCCTTTGCCTACCATTAATCAGCTTGATGTTAACCGCGGGTGTTTTGCCATCCGTTCAGGCTGAAGTCATCACCATCGCCATCAACAAACAAAGCGTCGACAAAGAAATGGAGATGCCAAAACGTGGCGTCGAGATGGAAAATGTTCGCAAAATATTTGGTGAACCTGTCGGTATTTCCGCAACCGTTGGTCAACCGCCCATCACACGTTGGGAATACTCCGAGTTTGTGGTGCATTTTGAATCAGACAGAGTAATCCATAGCGTTGTAAAATTTGTATCAAAACAAGATCAGGCAGCTACTCAAGAGTAGTGCAACTAAAAGTTTGAAGTGACAGCTGTCTGCGATGCTAAGTTTTAGCTTTCAGCTGGTCTACTGAGCTATTTCGCGCATCATCAAAATAATACAAATTATTGGGAGTAGCACGGAAAACAATTTCGCTTGGCCAGTTGCTTTGAATAATATTTTAAATAATGCGCATACAAGTTTTCAGCTTTCCCTATTCCCAATAATTTTATCAGTAACGCATCAAAGCCTTCGAATCTTCTAGGGTGATATAACCCCAACCCCAAAGAAGATATATCTACTGGTTTAAGTGGTTCTTCAGAATCACTGTTAGCGTAAAACTCTGTATGGCAATAGACTAAAATATTGCCAAGCGCCATCGCTAACTCTTGATTTGTAAACGTCAATTCTCTATTGGCCCCACCTAAACGAGTAAAAGCAGAAGACATGTTTGAGTAAGTCTTATCCATTCGAAATAAATCCAACGTCATTGTATCTAAATTAAATAACAACTTTCTTTTGTCACAAATCACCCTGACGACTGACGACAAAAAACGCCGCCAATATAAATCAGGGTCAGCTTCAAAATAGACTGTTGAAATAGGAACTACACCACCATCAAACTCGAGAGAATGCGGCATTAAATATTGGCTATTTAGATGATAATCAGAATATGAGATAGCATTTTTTTTGTGGGCAAACTCTTCATACCTGAGCAACTGCTCTTTTAATGGGTACGATACACCTAAGGCTAAGTGCTTATCACCCTTGCTTTTCATTAGGTGATCACTATTAAATTCATGTAAGCCTCCATATGTAAACATTTTCTTAGCCGGCTCCAGAATTTCGCTTGCTGAATCATTGTATTCGGGAAAATTAGTAAAACTAAATCCATCAATAAAACTTCTTTCAAAAGCACTCATCCCTTGCACTAATTTAGCAGTTGGCTCTAAGCTCATAATCCATGATGGCAACACCACTTTGGGTTCAAAACTAGCTTCACAAACAAATGGTGAGTAGCTCGACCACACCTTTCTGCCATTTGAATCGGTTTTATCTGCTTGACCTGAGTAAGAGTGGATTTGAATGCTGCATCGGTTAACGATTTCTATTTTCGGCAATCCTTTCAACCCAAAATGACTGTGATAGTTTAAAGCTACCTTCAGAATTGGTCGCACTATTAAATTCCTCTCCATGGAAAGCAAAGCATTAACGCCTAATCAGACCGATCACCCTTAAATATTAAATTCAAGGCGCACTATTACCCTTCTCATAGTAGAATGCCCGCTATGTAACAACACACTTTGAAGCCGCATTTTGCAACATCAATCTAGTAAACGACTCCACAATGAGTGGCACGATCAAATTGCCACTTTGCTTTGCTGGCCCCACCAACAATCAGACTGGTTTGAGCAAATTGATCGAGTCGCTCCTGAATTTGCTGCATTCGCAGCAACCATTACTCGTTTTCAAAAGCTATTGTTGATTTGCCATGATGAGGCAACTTGGCAACAGGCTCAGCCGTGGCTGAAAAAAGCCGGTGCCGATTTCAGTCAAATCCAACCACTTTTGATTGCAACTAACGATACCTGGTGTCGAGACTTTGCCCCGCTCACCCTACAGGTCGATGGCAAGCCGCAACTACTTAACTTGGTGTTTAATGGCTGGGGTCAAAAATATGACCATGCGCTAGATGCTGCCGCAGCTGCAGACCCTGTGATGGTTGAGGCGCTGACTGAACTTTATTCCAATCACCCGCAGCCACAATGGAACCATCAAGCTTTAGTGTTTGAAGGTGGCGGTCTGGAAAGTAATGGTGCTGGCGTGCTGCTAACCACCGATGCTTGTGTGATGCATCCAAAGCGCAACCCAGATTTATCACGCCAACAGATTTTAAAAAAACTGTCCGAATTGACCGGTGCCAGCGAAGTCTATTCGTTATCTGAAGGTGGCTTATCTGGTGATGACACCGACAGCCATATCGATAATCTGGCGCGATTTGTCTCAAAAAACTGCATTGTTTATTTGCAGTGCGATCAAACAGATGATGAAAATTATTCGGCGCTGAATAAAATGCAGCGTGAACTACTGACATTGCAGCGACCCAACAATCAACCTGATTTCGATCTGATTGCGATGCCTCAGCCAGACCCTATTTTTGACTGCGACAACCGCCGAGTGCCTGCCAGCTATATTAATTTCGTATTGGTGAATGGTGCAGTGTTGGTGCCACAATATGGCGTAGCACAAGATGCTACTGCTTTGCAGATTCTCGGTGATTGCTTTCCAGATCGCCAAGCAATCGGCCTCAGTTGCAGGGCATTAATTGAACAAAATGGCAGCTTGCATTGTTTAAGTATGCAGCTTCCAAAAATTTAATGGCGTGAATGTTAGTTACCGACCACCATCTCATCCTCGCCATGGATGGCAGTGATCCATGGACAATGACGTGAACAGGCCAAGTAATTAATCATTCATTTTGCTCACATTGCCTATCAAAAGATTCTGATTATGAACAAAAAACTTAAAGTCGCACTGGTTCAGGCTCAAATTCCTGACAATACCGAGCAATCAAAGCATTTGCTGGAACAAACTATCCGCCAAGCTGCAGCGCAAAATGTTAAATTAATTTTGCTACCAGAACTGCATAACGGCGCTTATTTTTGCCAACAGCAGGCATTAAATGAATTTGATCGCGCCGAATCTATTCCCGGCCCAACCACCGATTGGCTCAGTGCTTTAGCTAAACAATTAAACATCGTGATTGTTGGTTCAGTATTTGAACGACGCACTGCCGGCATTTATCACAACACAGGCGTGGTATTAGACAGCGACGGTTCATTAGCCGGCATTTACCGCAAAATGCACATTCCCGATGACCCAGGATTTAATGAGAAGTTTTATTTCACACCGGGCGATATCGGTTTTAAACCGATTAATACTTCAGTCGGCCGATTAGGCTTATTAGTCTGCTGGGATCAATGGTACCCGGAAGCCGCACGTTTAATGGCACTCGCCGGTGCAGAAATCTTGCTTTACCCCACCGCAATTGGCTGGGACCCTGCTGATGATCAAGCCGAAAAAGACCGTCAACTCGACGCATGGCAAACGGTGCAACGTGGCCATGCGGTAGCTAACGGCCTACCGGTACTCAGCTGCAACCGCACTGGCTTTGAAGCATCACCCGAAGGCGCACTCAATCACACTGGTGGTATCGATTTCTGGGGCGGCAGTTTTATCACCGGGCCACAAGGTGAATTCCTCGCCAAAGCTGAGGTTCAACCGGAATTGTTAATCGCCGAACTGGACTTGGCACACAGTGAAAATGTCCGCCGCATTTGGCCATTTTTCCGTGACCGGAGAATTGATGAATATGGGGATTTAACCAAAAGGTTTATTGATTAAACTGAAAAGCGCTGTAGTCCAACAGCGCTTAATTTAGAAACTACTAGCTAGTATCTTAGATTTTATTTCTTGATATTCGGAATCACTTATCATTTCAGCATCAAATAACTTTTTAGCTTTCCCTAGCTCAACTACAACATCGTTTTTATTAGCCGCTATTTCTATTCCGATGCTACATTAACCAATTAACAACACAAGACTTTTAGCTCTATTTTTGTATTCTCAGCAAGCTACAATAAAAACCATGATATTCACAGCATAATCAAATACTCATCCAATTTTTTATATTACAACTGAAACACCGTATAACTCTGATAGCACGACGGCTAGCAAAGATAGGAAAATTTGCAGCAAAACTTATTCAAAACATTAAATGTAGGTGCTGTGATAATTACACTTCTCTGGTTTCGCTATGAAATATTGAGATTCTCTAGCACCCAACACCACCTAAGGGCCGCAGAAAATATAAATTGTTCTGTACAACCTCGAGTCGCACTACGTGCTTACCTAAGTCAGATACAAGGTCGGGTAAGCCACGGCGCATCCGACGTTTCAGGTTTGGGGGATTTATTAAATTCTGTAGTCCTAAGGTTCATTTTGCTTGAATTACGACAAGCCAATCACCACCACCATGTACTGTATAAAAAACCACCACCGACTATCAATTCCCGTGACAACTGCTATAGTTGCCCGCCATAGACATTTGCCTTTAACAGCTTGTAGCAGGCCTTTTAACCACTGTGACTTCGCAAAATCCTCTGAATCAAATTGACCTACCGGTTGCGGCGGGTGATCGAAAGCAACTCGGTAATCTGGCAACCCCAGCCCTTGGCTGGAGCTTGGCGCAAATTGCCCAATCAGAAAATCGACCGATTCTGCTGATTGCACCGGACCAAACCCACCTGGAAAAGCTCCGTGCAGAGATCCGTTTCTTTGTCGGCGACAAAATACCAGTGCATTTGTTTCCAGATTGGGAAACCTTGCCCTACGATACTTTTTCGCCGCATCAAGAAATCATCTCTCGCCGTGCCCGACTGCTGTTTCAGTTGCCACAGCAGACTCAAGGTGTATTGCTGATATCGGCCAATACCTTGATGATGCCGATGCCACCGGCCAGCCATTTGCATGCCCACACCTTGGTCATCCAATCGGGCGATTTCATTGATATCAACCAGTGGCGCAGTCGACTGGAACAAGCCGGTTACCTATGCGTATCGCAAGTGACTGAACCGGGTGAATTTGCGGTTCGTGGCTCATTATTTGATTTATGGCCATCTGGCAGCCCATCACCCTACCGGGTAGATTTGCTCGATGATGAAGTTGAAAGCATTCGTCAGTTTGATCCTGAAAATCAGCGCTCTACTGAGGTGCTACAAAAAATCGAGCTGTTACCGGCACGAGAATTCGCCTTAGATGAAAAGTGCATTCAGTTCTTCCGTAAGAACTGGCGTAGTCGTTTTCCTGATCACACCAAAAGTTTTATCTACCAAGATGTAAGCAAAGGTATTGCGCCCTCGGGCATTGAATATTATTTGCCGTTGTTTCATGAAAATATTGCCAATATTTTTGATTATTTACCAAAAAATACGCTGGCAATTAATCTACCGCAGATTGACCAAGCGTTAGATCATTTCCAAAGCGAAATTGTTAGTCGTTACGAAAACTACAATGTTGATTACGACCGGCCTTTGTTACGCCCAGATGAATTATTTCTCAGTTCAGATAAATGTTTTTCTGAGTTAAATTTATATCCAAGACTGGAATTGTTTACTGAATCGATTGGTAATCGCGGTCGCAAAAAAGACATTCAACTGGATGGATTGCCTGAGCTACAAATTGATGCTAAAGCCGACAACCCGTTTGTCTTACTGCAATCACTGATTGATCGTAGCAAACTGCCGATTATTTTTACCGCTGAATCTGCCGGTCGCCGGGAAGCCCTGCTCGATTTATTGCATAGCCATAAAATTCACCCCCATGGCTGCAATAGCTGGCAAGAAGCAATTGAATCCGATCAGCCACTGAATATTGTGGTTGCACCCTGCGAGTATGGTTTTTCCATTCCATCCGCCACAAAGCAGCCAGCTTTTATTTTAGTCAGTGAGTCTGACTTACTCGGTGAAAGGGTCAGTCAGCAGCGGAAAAAAGCCGCTAAGCAAGATCCAGATCTAGCCATTCGAAATTTGGCCGAACTGCGCGAAGGCGCCGCCGTGGTGCATATTGACCATGGTATTGGCCGTTATGTCGGCTTACAAATTTTACAAAGCGGCGGACTGGAAGCTGAATATTTGGTGTTGGAATACGCCAAGGGCGATAAAATCTATGTGCCGGTTGCGGCAATGGAAAAAATAAGCCGCTACAGCGGTCACGACCAAGATACGGTTTCGCTGAATAAATTAGGCAGCGATAAATGGAACAAAGCCAAACGCAAAGCCGCTGAGAAAATTCGCGATGTTGCCGCTGAACTATTAGATGTTTATGCGCAAAGAGCCGCTAAACCTGGTTTTGCTTTTGATCTGCCCGATGAACATTATCAAACCTTTGCTGCCAGCTTCCCCTTTGAAGAAACCGATGACCAGAAATTAGCGATTGGTGCAGTAATAGGTGATATGACCGAGAACACCGCGATGGATCGCCTGATCTGTGGCGATGTGGGTTTCGGTAAAACCGAAGTGGCAATTCGCGCTGCTTTTCTGGCGATTCAAGGTGGTAAGCAAGTCGCAATCTTAGTGCCGACCACCCTGCTGGCCCAGCAACATTATGAAAATATTCGAGATAGATTTGCCGATTGGCCAATTCGGGTTGAAGTCGTGTCTCGTTTTACTACCGGCGCTAAACAAAAAAGCCTTCTCGGTGATTTAAGCGAGGGTAAAGTCGATTTAATCATTGGCACCCATCGACTGTTAAGCAACGAAGTAAAGTTCCGAGAGCTTGGGTTAGTCGTGATTGATGAAGAACACAGGTTTGGTGTCCGTCAAAAAGAAAAGCTACGTTCATTGCGCGCCGAAATTGATATTTTAACCATGACCGCGACACCAATTCCACGCACCTTAAACATGTCGATGGCTGGCATGAGAGATTTGTCGATCATCACTACACCACCGGCGCGTCGATTAGCGATTAAAACCTTTGTTCGTGAAAAAAACATGGGGCTGATTCGCGAGGCGGTACTTCGTGAAATCCTTCGTGGCGGCCAGGTTTATTATGTGTACAACCAAGTTGACTCGATCGAACGCTGCACCGAAGAATTAGCCGAACTCATTCCAGAGGCACGTGTAGCATTTGCCCATGGCCAAATGAGCGAGCAGCAAATGGAAAAAGTGATGACTGATTTCCACCACCAACGCTGCAACGTACTGGTATGTACCACCATTATTGAAACAGGCATCGATATTCCCAACGCCAACACCATGGTGATTGATCGGGCCGATAAATTTGGCCTAGCCCAGTTGCACCAGCTTCGCGGTCGCGTCGGACGCTCTTATCATCAAGCCTACGCTTATTTGCTAACACCGCATCAATCTGCCATCAGTGCTGACGCTCAAAAACGGCTGTTGGCAATTGAGAGCTTCCAAGATTTGGGCGCTGGTTTTGCACTGGCTAGTCAGGATTTGGAAATTCGCGGCGCGGGTGAATTGCTTGGCGAAGGTCAAAGCGGACAAATCGCCAGTATCGGCTTTACTTTATATATGGAAATGCTCGATCAGGCAGTCTCTCAATTAAAAGCTGGCAAACAACCAGAATTAAATACGCCGTTGAATGCAGGTAGCGAAGTAGATCTGCGCATTCCGGCATTGATTCCAGATGATTATTTGCCAGACGTACAAGCCAGACTGGTGCTCTACAAACGAATTGCTAGCTGTAAAAATGCTGAAAGTTTGCGAGCACTTCAAGTAGAAATGATCGACCGTTTTGGCTTATTACCGGCGCAGGCGAAAAATCTATTTAGGGTTACCAGTCTAAAACAGCGAGCAGAATTGGCTGGAATTGCTCGAATAGATGTTCCCAAGGATTCAATCCGGGTAGAATTCACAGATCAACCGAATGCTGAGCCCGGCCGACTGTTTGAAATGTTGCAGAAAAAGCCGAGAGAATATCAGCTAGATGGACCTAATCGCATCAGAATGCCTTCAGCCGATGAAAATGCCGATCAGCGATTAGAACGCGTGTTCCGTTTTTTCGATTTGCTGGAAAGGAAATAAAACGTCAATGAGCAAATTTGTCGCCACTATTTTTGGAATTGCCTTATCTGTTTCGGCAATTCCTAGTGCTTTCGCCCAAACTTCACAAAGCAGTAACGACATTAGACCGACCAAATGGTACCAGGTCGAACTGTATATTTTTGATCGGCGCACTGGCCCGGTTGATAGTTCAGCAAGCGCTGAAAAGTGGCAACAAGATGTGCCATTAATTCCTACAGAGCAAGCGACTAAACTGATCAATCTGCAACAACTTAAGCAACAACGCACAACCAAGCTGGAACAGCAAAATCAACAACTGCCTAACAGCTTTTCTGATCAATCTGCTGTCAGCGCGCCAGCGCAAACGCTTGAATTACAAACTGCTGCTGAAACTGTATCAGCAGACTTAGATCTGCCTGACCCTGCAACTGTCCCTTGGGTTGAGCTTGAGAAGGAAAACTTTGAGATTAAAGAAGTTAAACAATTTAAAACGTTAACCCACCTTGCCTGGCGACAACCTGCCCAAACTAAACAACAAGCTAATTGGATTCGAATTAATGCAGTTGAACTGGAAACTCCGGTTAGCGCGTTAATTGAGACTGCTCAAAATCCTTTCGATTTACCACAAAACGATAGTTTCGAGCAATCCAAGTTATTTGCTGTGCCAGAGCGACAAACCTCGTTGCAACAAACCGATTCGACCAACTATATGTTAGATGGCCGAGTTCGGCTGAGTCTAAACAGTTATTTGCATTTCGATAGCGAGTTAGTGATTCAACAATGGCTTAAAAAAGAACAACAACCAGTGATTGTTGAAACGATCTCACAACTACCCAGCGAACTAGCCGGTATTGAATTGCCTAATACTGTTGGCCAACCAGTGATTGGGAATGATAACAACGAGTTAACTTTGGAAGAAGTGGTTGGCAGCCAACAACCACAAATGGTTGATTATTTGCAGAACTATCCGCTGCTGCAGCATCGTCGAATTAAAAAGAATCGCTTACAGTATTTTGATCATCCATTGTTTGGTGTGCTAGTGATCATCCGCGATTATAAATTACCAGAGCCTAAGCCAGAGCCCGAAATTATCGCTCCTGCGGCAGCTGAAGTAGAAAATGACGGTAATCCGGTTATTAAAGCGCCAGTGACGATTGAGCAATTGTCAGAGAAACCGGCCACTGCTACTGAATAGGTAGTATTTAAACTGTTTTTCAGAAATAAAAAAGCCGGTACATAATTAAAAGTATGTACCGGCTTTTTTGATCAACAATTATTAATGATTTTACAAATCAATACTATTTTGTATTAAGCACTATTTTTCATTAAATAAAGCTTTAATAATTTAGTGACCTTGGCCATACCATCATTCAATGTCAGGCGAATATCATCCATGGTAATCGGCCCTGGCGAACGCCCTGCCGCCATATTAACCACCACCGAAAGATTGGCGTAATTCATTCCTAGCTCACGCGCTAAAACCGCCTCAGGCATCCCAGTCATACCAACTAGATCACAACCATCACGTTCCATGCGGTCAATCTCAGCGCGGGTTTCCAGTCGCGGTCCTTGAGTGGCGCCATAGGTCATTTGCATCGGAACCTGAATGCCCATCTTGCAAGCCGCTTGGCCCAATCCATCTCTTAAATTCGGGCAATAAGGTTCGCCAAAATCAACATGCACCACATCTTCGAGATTTTTTTCAAAGAAGGTCGACGAGCGCCCCCAAGTGTAATCAATCAATTGATCAGGAATCGCCAAGTCAGCATTTTTCAAACCGCGGTTAATGCCACCGACTGCGGTGATCGCTATGACATCTTCACAGCCTAAATCATGTAGCGCCTGAATATTTGCTCGGTAATTAATCTCATGTGGCGGGATTTTATGATTACGACCATGGCGAGTCATAAAACATACCTGACGCCCTTCAACTGTACCGCGACGAATCGCTGACGATACTTCGCCCCAGCGATTACACATATTCAAATCTTCTGCATTTTCTAAACCGGGGAAATCATACAGCCCAGTTCCGGCAATAATTGCTAATGGCTTCACACTACAACTCCGTATTTATTAATTATTTTTTACTGATTCATTTGATTGGCTTGTGCTGCAGACAAGTTCTCAGGCAAAGATTCGATATAGACACTTTGCGATGGGAATGCCATTTCAGCCCCGTGTTGGTCGATTATTTGCATAATATCCAGCAACACTTTTTGCTTGATTTGGTGAAATAAAACCCAGTCAGTGGTTTTGGTAAAGGTGTAAATAAAGAAATCCAGGCTGGATGGTGCAAACTGATTGAAGTTAACAATCAAAGTCTGTGTCGCATCAATATCCGGATTATTCTTCAGATAATCGGTCACTGCTTCGATTATTTGTGGGATTTTTTGCCAATCCTGATAACGCAGCCCAATGGTTTCGTTGATTCGCCGATTATGCATTCTCGACGGATTTTCAATTGAGATATTTGAAAAAACACCGTTTGGTATATAAAGCGGACGCTTATCAAATGTACGAATTCTGGTTTGCCGCCAACCGATATATTCAACGGTACCTTCAATATTGCGGTCTGGTGAGCGGATCCAGTCGCCAATTTTGAAAGGACGATCCAGATAGATCATCAAACCACCAAAAAAGTTGGATAATAAATCCTTGGCAGCAAAACCAATCGCGATACCGCCCACACCACCAAATGCCAATAGCCCTGAAACACTAAAACCGAGGTTTTGCATCAGCATTAGCAATAAAACAACAATGACCACTGCTCGCAATAATTTACCTACCGCTTGCGCACCGGTTTGGTCAAACTTGGAGCGCTTGGCCATTGTGTTTTCAAGTGGTTTGATCAGTTTTAATAAAAACCAGCCAAACATAGCGACTGAACCGACAATTCTAAATCGAGCAACCAGGCTTTGTAGGTCTGGTGCATACTGCTTGCTCAGCAACATAAACATCATCGAAAAACCAATGATCCACACCAGCCACTTAAGCGGCAGAATCATCGCTTCAATCAAAGTTTCATCCCAACTGTTTTTGGTTTTCTTTAATTGAGTCGCAAACCGGTCAAGTAAGGCCGGAATTACTTTGGCCGTCAGAAAGGTGACAAACAAAATCACCAAAACCTGCCAACCCCAACCGGGAATTAGCGTAAGAACTGATTGAAGCTGTTCCATTTTCTAGTACCTTTATGCCGCAGACAGTGCATTCAACTTACACGCAGTTTCTTTATATCTTTTACTTGTTGCAAAATCAGGATCAGATAATTTACCCGCCAGCTTTTCTGCAGGCACCTGATCAAAACCATTATTCTGCAGATGATCCGCCACTTCCAGTGCTTCATCACGGTTATTGCAAACCAGCAATAAGTCACAGCCGGCAATTAATGCAGCGTCAGCACGTTGGCAAATATTTCCCGCGGCATGTGCGCCCGCCATGGTTAAGTCATCACTAAATACCAAGCCATTAAAACCAAACTGCTGCTTTAAGGTTTGTTGTACCCAGAACTTTGAAAAACCTGCTGGCTGGTCATCACAATCAGAATAAACCACATGCGCAGGCATGATAGAATCGAGTTTTTGCTGTGAGATTAATTGTTGAAAGGGAAGCAGGTCGTGCTGAAAAATTTGATCTTTATTACGAGAATCAACCGGAAGTTCATGGTGAGAATCTTCTGTGACACTCCCGTGACCGGGAAAATGCTTGCCACATGACTTCATTCCCGCCTCTGCCATTCCTTCGATAAAAGCACCGGCAATTTCAGCAATTCTTTCAGGTTGAATTGCAAAGCCGCGATCTCCAATCACCTTGCTCTGTGGATTGGCAACATCCAGTACCGGGGCAAAGCTGACATCAACGCCAAAGCTAAGTAATTCACTGGCCATTAACCAGCCTGCATCTTTAGCCAGTGACAAGCCCTCTTCTGGTGCAAAATCACAAATGTTGCCGTAACTTTGAGCAGGCGGCAGCCGGGTAAAGCCATCTTTAAATCTTTGGACTCGCCCACCTTCCTGGTCGACATAGACAACCAGTTCAGAACGAAGCTGGCGTACTTGGTCCATTAATGATTTTAGCTGGGCAGGACTTTCAAAATTACGGCTAAATAAAATCAAACCGGAAACACAAGGTTTGAGCAATAAGGTTTTATCTGAATCATTCAGTGAAATACCCGCAATATCTACAATTAACGGCCCCATTAAAATCTATCCTCTTGAATTAAAACCTGACAACCTGAATCTACCAAATCAAATAAGGCAACCATGTCGATATTTCTCATTCGCACACACCCATGAGACTTGGCAATCCCCATCGGCTGATCATCTGGTGTTCCATGAATATAAATGTAGCGACGCATACTATCGAAACGACCACCACGATTAAAACCTACTTCACAACCACTGAGCCACAGAATTCTGCTGAGGATCCAATCACGCTCAGGGTACTTTCGATTGAGTGCTTCTGACCAAATTTCACCGGTAGGACGACGCCCGACAAATACACTACCTAGCGGCTGATCTGCCCCGATTTTTGCTCGAATAATGTGCTCACCGCGAGGAGTCTTGCCACTATTCATAGCTTCACCCGGGCCAGCCAAAGCAGTTGAGACTGAACATTCAAAAACAAGCGACTGATCCTGAAACAGTTTCATACGCTGCTCAGCAATACTGACGATAATCCTTTTCATCACATAGCTTCTGCCAAATAAAAACATCATATACCAAAAAGGCCGCCTAAAAAGGCGGCCTTTGCTATTTCAGATGGTGAAATAGTTTAGAAGCGTAAATTCATCTGAGCAGTAATCAGATGCGCTTCGCCATCGGTGTAGCGACCTGAAACTTCCGCTCTATTCAAAGGCGAACCTGAAATTGCTGGATGCGCGCCGTTTACTAAATGATCCGTTTCATTTAATTCTGAATCTTTAATGTCGACATAGGCATAGCCAATATCAAAGGTCATCATTTCGCTATAGGCATAGCTAGCACCAAAAGAGTACCAAACTCGATCATTGTCTGGCGCTCGAGAGGTTCGATCTTCTGCATTTACCGGTGCTTCATCTAGCGCTAAACCAGCGCGATACTCCCACTTACCTTCTGGCGAGAACTCAGCACCTATTGCATAGCGCCAAGTATCATTCCAGTTTTCTGGCGTAGTATTCGTATCTAAGGTGTCAAAGTTTAAAACAAGTTGCTTGAACTTTGACCAGTTGGTCCATTGGGCATCTGCCAGTACTTTCCACTCAGCATTGTATTCATGAGCAACACCGATCGAAAACGTATCAGGCGTAGTTAAACTTGCTGTTACACCTTGTGTCTGGAACCTTGGATCTTGAGACAATACTGTTAAAGATTTAACCCCTTGAGTGTTTGAAGACTCGACCGTGAAATCTGTTTCACCTTTAATCGCGTAATGAACCTGTGAACGGTATGCCACCCCGACTTCAGTTTGCTGGTTTGCTTTCCAGTGCGCCGCAAGATTCCAGCCATAACCCCAGTCATCACCTGAGTTGTTAATTTCAAAATCGTTTTCACCAGACTGATTGCAAAGACTAAATGCTGGATTAGCATTAGGCTTTAGGCTTTCTCCCTGACACAAACTACCACCGTCAACCATGCGATTAAGGATCGCCCGTCCCCAACTAACATTGACACCAGCAGCAACACTCAATTGATCATTAACTTTAAATGCCAAATTTGGATTAAAGTTTAATGTGATTAATGAAGTATCAGTGGCGAAATATCGTTGAATGGAGTCTTCTTCAACTTCGGTAGTTAAACCGAAAGGTGCTGTCATGCTAAAACCAGCCCAAACTTTGTCTGATAGCTGATGCGAAACATGGAACGATGGAATCCATTCAAAAGTTTTTAATTCACTTTGCTGATAATCATCAACGCCTTGAGTTGTACCAAAACTATTTTTAGCACCTTCTGCATGAAATACTGCATCGCCGGTAATCGCAACGCCCGATAATGTGATATTGGTTCCTGGCATGCGAGTAATTGCAGCCGGGTTATTAAAGTTACTGCTGGCATCTCTAGCTAGCGTCGCATTACCTGCGAAAGCACTACCCAAACCGCGTGCATTATTTTCAGGAACAATAAATCCAGCTGCACTTGCCAGGGTAGAAAAGGTCATTCCTGATGCAACGATCATTGCAGTCAGAATTGAATGAAATTGTTTAGTTTGTTGGCCCATCTGGAGAGTCCCCTCTACTACTTAATCGAGGACAGATTGATGTTCTGCCCGCCCCATCGAACTTAATCTGATAGATATAAATCTTTTTCAGACCTTATATTTTGTGTTTGCAATCTGCCTCATACCAATCGGTCAGTAAAGATTTTTTTAAGAAACATTGCCACATTTTGTCACGTTTAGAAGATTGAAATACAAGACTCTAAAATTAACCTTTTGAAAATAAAAAAAAACCCAGCAAAAGCCGGGTTTTAGTATTTTACGGATAAACGGGGAATTAATTCTCGCCGGAAGCTTTGGTTAGTAATTCGCGAGCCTCAGATTTTTGCTCATCATCACCTTCACTAAGCACTTCTTTTAAGATTTCGCTTGCTCCGCTAGCATCACCCATTTCTAAATAGGCTCTGGCTAAATCTAGCTTGGTAGAAGCTTCATCGACTTCATCAAGGAAAGACAAGTCATCTAACTCTTCATCTACATCAGCAACCGGCACTTCCATCAAAGTAGGCGATGCTTGCAATGAGATATCGTCTAAATCGGCCTCAAGGCTATTTAAATCTAGCGCTTCATCTAAAGAAAAGCTGCTATCTTCAGCATCGCTATTAATATCAACAGAATTATCTAACCCGGAGATGGATAAATCATCTAGGCCGCTTAATGCATCAATATCAAACTCGATTGACTGTGAATCGTTTTCTGAAGAGATTTGTTGTTCTGGTTCTGGCTCAGCCATATCGAAACCATCAAGGCTGAATTCCAAATCTTCTAGTTCTTCAGTTGCCGCTGGGTTTGTTTGCAAATCAACTGCAGACTCAGAGAACTCTAACCCTGCAAAATCTTGTTCAACATCGCTAGCAACTTCTTCTGAGAACATTTCAGGAATAGTATTCTCATCATTTGCATCTGACAAAGAGGCATCTAAGTCAGAGCCGTCAATGGCTACTTGGTCTGGATCTCTAGAAGTAAACATCGCTGGCACGCTAGCTTCTGAAACCGGCAAACTAGAGAAGTCTCCAATGTCTGCATTATTTGCTGAAGTGTCGCCGCGCAAAGATTCGATTTCAGCTGATAAATCTGGCGCAATCGCCAATAACTTATCTGCTTGAAAATCAAAGGCAGCACTATCTTCTTGTAAGGAGAACATCTCTAAAAGTTTAAGAGAAAGTGTTCTATTTTCGCTATCGTGAGATAACGCCTGCTGCAGCACATTAATTGCTTCATCGTAACGACCATAAGCAGCGTAAATATCAGCTTCTACTGTCGGATCACTATCATCAGCAACCGTCGAATCAACACTGTTGTTTTCAACGAAGTTATTCGGACGAAGATCTGGAACTACCGACGATGCAATATCTAAATCAGGTAAGTTATCAAAATCATCCTGCTTAGCAGCTACTGACGGCGCAATATCCTTAGCATATTTCATTGCCGGTAACGGTTCATATTCTTCGTCACGACGACGACTGCGCAACATTTGTAGCAGCAGAATCAATAATAGAGGTAACGCTAATACCAACAAGTGCAAAGGATTCTTCAGCAATAAATCAAACAACTCACCAAACCGAAGTTCCATAGCCAAATCAATATAAGTAACCAGATTCCCTTCTAGCTGCTTAGGCTGTTCGACTACCGGTACTTCAACAACTGGCGGTGTAACCGCTGTTTCTTGTGCAGCTTCTTCTGAACCTTCTACTGCCACAGTCTCGTTAGCATTAGTTTCATTTTCAGCAGCTAACTGCTGTTCGAGTACTGCCAATTCAGAATCTTTAAGTTCTGCCAAAGATTCTAATGATTCGGCCTGATCTTCCAAAACCGACAATCTATCAGATAGCGCTTCGCCTTCGCGCTGTGCCGCAACAATTGCTTCAGAAGTAACCGCGATATTGGTTTCTAATTCACCAATTCTCGCGTCGCCTGTTGCTGCACCTTGCTCGGCAGTAGCAGCAGAATTATCAGTTTGTTTTGGCGTTACCAGCGACAAACGACCTTCATTTGTTTGTTGTGGCTGACTAACTGGAGTTGATCGATCAATCGATGCTGGTGCTTCGGATTGAGAAGCCGCCACTGTGGTGCGATCTTGCCACGATTTATTCTGACCAATAATTTGTTTAACCGCTGAGCGATGTGAGCTCTGGTTAATTTCACTCTTATCTGGGACTCGTAATACCGCGCCTTTTTTCAAGCCGTTGATATTGCCACGAGAAAAAGCGTCGGGATTATTATCTAACAATGCCAGCATGGTTTGCTGAACACTGACATCACTGTCTGGACGTAATTGTCTTGCCACACCCCAAAGCGTATCGCCAGCACTGACTTTATAAGTCTCTGGTCGAACTGATGCTACTGAAGTTGGCTTAGACTGAACTTGCTCGCTTCTTTGGATCGGCTTCGCTGCAACGGTAGCTGGCTTACTAACTGCCCGACTAACAGGTGCCGCTACTACTTGCTGCTGGCGCAAGGCTCTTTGTTCAGCAAAAACAGGCGGATCCATTAACAGCGTATAAGGGCGAGATAATTTACCGCCTGGCCAATCAATGGTGACGACAAAATCAAGAAATGGTTCTTTAATGTCTTGGGTGCTACTCACCACGACCACCATCGAGTTACCTCGAGGCACTAATCTGAAGTTCAGGTCAGTTAAAAAGAAAGGACGCTCAATTCCGAAGCGAGAAAAATCTTTCTGGGTACCAAGAGCAACCAGTATATTTTCCTTGTCCTCTTCGAGGACTGAATACAATGGAATTTCAGCAGTTAATGGCTGATTCAGTGTGGTCGTTGACTCGATGTCACCTAATATCAATGCTGATGCACCAGGTGACATAACAGCTAAAGACCAGCCAAATGCCAGAGTTAACTTGCGTACGATTGTCACTCCTAACTTCTCCTTATCCCCGGACTTGTCTTATCACGTCAAACCTTGACGTACATGCTCTCCTTGACCAATCGCGCCCAAACCAAGCGGCTGCAAATCGGATGCAAGCGGTAGATTACTGCTAACCTTAATGAGCAGCAAGCAGTTTACCAACTAGTATCACTATCATTGTGACTAAATTGATACCAAAGGTTGTATACCACCTCACACTCTGGACTTCCCAATATCATATCAGGCTTTTTTGAACCACACAGCTGCCTTTTATACACATAAGATAAAGGCTGGCAAATGCCAGCCTTTATCTTTATACGCCGTTAGTCTTCTAATGCAATACGCAACATTCGTCGCAAAGGTTCAGCAGCGCCCCAAAGCAACTGATCTCCAACAGAAAACACATTCAAATACTTCGATCCCATATTCATCTTTCGAACACGGCCAACACCAATATTTAATGTGCCTGTAATATTTGCAGGAGAAAGGCGATTCATCGTCACGTCACGATCGTTGGGTACTAGATCAACCCATTGATTATGCGAAGCCAACATTTGTTCGATTTCTGAGACATCAACATCTTTTTTCAGCTTGATAGTGAAAGCCTGACTGTGACATCGCATCGCACCAATACGCACACAAGTACCATCAACTGGAATAGTGCCTGCTGATAATCCAAGAATCTTGTTGGTTTCAGCCTGGCCTTTCCATTCTTCACGGCTTTGGCCATTTTCCAGCTGAGTATCAATCCACGGAATCAAGCTACCGGCTAATGGAACACCCCATTGATCGGTCGGCAACTGATCACTGCGCATGAATTCAGAAACTTTACGATCAATATCTAAAATTGCCGATGCAGGATCATTTAATTCCGGCGCAACATGATCACGAATTGCACCCATCTGGCTAATCAGTTCACGCATATGACGTGCACCAGAACCAGAAGCTGCTTGGTAAGTCATCGAGCTCAGCCATTCCACTAGATTATTTTCAAATAATCCGCCAAGACCCAGCATCATTAAACTGACCGTGCAGTTGCCGCCAGCAAAGGTACGAATACCTTTATCAATCGATTGATCGATCACATTACGGTTAACCGGATCTAGAATAATCACGGCATCATCGTTCATGCGTAATGCTGAAGCAGCATCAATCCAATAACCATTCCAGCCAGACTCACGCAAACCAGGATAAACCTGCTTGGTGTAGTCACCGCCCTGACAGGAAACAATAATATCCATTTCCCGTAGAGCTTCCAGACTGAAGGCATCCTGCAGAACACCTGCATTAGCAGCGTATTCTGGAGCAGACTGACCCGCTTGGGATGTGGTGAAAAACGTAGGATCAATCAGATCGAAATCACGCTCTTCTTTCATCCGCTGCATTAATACGGAGCCAACCATGCCCCGCCATCCTACTAGGCCAACCTTCTTCATTTTCTAACCCCTTCTCAGTCTGCATTTTTTAACGCAGCCAGCAAAATGTAGCAACGTTTAATCTAATGCTTGAAGCACCGCATCACCCATTTGTTGGGTTGATACCTGTTGAGCGCCTTCGCTCATGATATCTGCTGTTCTCAAACCTTGATCAAGCACTCGCCCGACTGCTTGATCGATTAATTGTGCAGCTTCTGGCTGGTTGAGCGAATATCTCAACATCATGGAAACTGACAAGATCGTTGCCAACGGATTGGCAATACCTTTACCGGCAATATCCGGTGCCGAACCATGAATCGGCTCATACATACCCTGACCTTTTGCATTCAGAGATGCTGATGGCAACATACCAATTGAGCCGGTCAGCATTGCTGCACAGTCAGAAAGGATATCACCAAACATATTGCCGGTAACCATTACATCGAACTGACGCGGGTTTCTTACCAGCTGCATTGCCGCATTATCGACATACATATGGCTCAATTCGACTTCTGGATAATCCGCAGAAACGCGCTCTACGACTTCGCGCCAAAGCTCAGTAACTTCCAGTACGTTGGCTTTATCTACTGAACACAATCGCTTATCGCGGCGCATTGCAGTATCAAAAGCGCTACGGGCAATCCGTTCGATTTCAGATTCAGAATAAACATAGGTGTTGTAGCCCTGACGTTGACCATCTTCGAGCTGACGAACGCCACGTGGCTGGCCAAAATAAATCCCGCCGGTCAATTCACGAATAATCATTAAGTCCAAACCAGCAACAATTTCTGGCTTAAGACTCGAAGCATCCGCCAATTGCGGATACAAAATTGCCGGACGTAAATTGGAGAACAATTCCAATTGTGAACGTAGCCCCAACAAACCTTTTTCAGGGCGCTGAACCATGGGTAGTGATTCCCACTTAGGACCACCCACCGCACCCAGTAAAATCGCATCTGCGCGACGAGCTTTTTCCATTGTTGATTCTGGAAGTGGTGAACCTTCGGCATCAATAGCGATTCCACCCACTAATCCCTGCTCGGTTTCAATGCCTAGATCCAGTTTTTGATTAACCGCATCTAAAACACGCACTGCCTCAGCAACAATCTCAGGGCCAATACCGTCACCAGGTAAAATCAGAACCTTGCTCATCAAACCACTCCTTTATGCGAATAACTACGCAAACACTATCCAATTAACTACACACTTAATTACACAACAACTATCTAAGCAACAACTATCTAAGTAGCTACGCGACAATATTCGATAACTATTTAATGACTATTACTTAACAACCATTAAATGACTATGCGAACAACCAAGGCGCGTTTTGCTTACGTTGAGCTTCATACTTCTGAATGCTATCGGCATGCTGCAATGTCAGGCCAATATCATCTAATCCATTTAACATACAATGGCGGCGGAATTCATCCACTTCAAAAGTAATACTGGTTTGATCTGGCATGTTGATCTGGCGATTTTCCAGATCCACCACCAACCGAAAACCTTGCTGACTATTAACCTGTTCAAATAACTGATCAACTTGCGCCGGATCTAGCACAATTGGCAATACGCCGTTCTTGAAGCAATTATTAAAAAATATGTCGGCAAAGCTAGTCGCGATAACAACCCTAAAGCCGTAATCTTCTAACGCCCAAGGCGCATGTTCACGCGAAGAACCACAACCAAAGTTTTCACGGGCAATTAATACACTTGCACCGGCGTAGCGCGGCTGATTTAAAACAAAGTCAGGATTTAACGGCCGACTGGAATTATCCCGCCCTGGCTCGCCTTTATCTAAATAGCGCCACTCATCGAACAAGTTAGGGCCAAAGCCACTACGCTTGATCGATTTTAAAAATTGCTTGGGAATAATCGCATCGGTATCGACGTTAGCGCGGTCCAAAGGAACTACCAAACCATCGTGACAAGTAAATTTATCCATTGTTGTACTCCTTATCCCAACCGTTAGGCCAGCCAATCACGAACGTCGACAAAATGACCTGCAACTGCTGCCGCCGCTGCCATCGCCGGACTAACCAAATGCGTTCGTCCGCCATAGCCCTGACGGCCTTCGAAGTTTCGGTTAGAAGTGGAAGCACAATGCTCACCGGGTTCAATTCGATCGGCATTCATCGCCAAACACATTGAACAGCCTGGTTCGCGCCATTCAAAACCCGCTTCAACGAAAATTTTATCTAGACCTTCAGCCACCGCTTGATCTCGAATCAATCCGGAACCTGGAACCACCAACGCTTGCTTGACTGAATCAGCAACCTTACGGCCCTTGGCTACTTCAGCCGCTGCTCGCAAATCTTCAATACGAGAATTGGTGCAAGAGCCAATAAACACTCGATCTGGTTTGATTTCGCTAATTGGCGTACCCGCCGTCAAACCCATATATTCCAGCGCGCGCTTACAGCTATCTTTCTTAACTGGATCGGCAAAATCTTCTGGTGCAGGAACCTGTTGATCAACTGCAGCGACCATTTCTGGCGAAGTACCCCAGCTTACTTGCGGCTTAATTTGAGCGCCATCGAGTACCACAGTTTTATCAAACTCAGCGTCGGCATCGGTTACCAGCTCACGCCAGCTTTTAACCGCTTGAGCCCACTGCTCGGCGCTAGGCGCCATTGGACGGCCTTTTACATAATCTTCAGTGGTTTGGTCATAGGCCACTAAACCCGCACGAGCGCCCGCTTCGATCGCCATATTACAAACTGTCATCCGGCCTTCCATCGACAACGATTGCACTGCACTACCGGCAAATTCAATGGCATAACCATTGCCGCCCGCAGTACCGATTTCACCGATAACTGCCAATACCAGATCTTTAGCCGTGACACCTTTGCCCAGCTGACCATCTACTCGCACCAGCATGTTGTTCATTTTGCGCTGGATTAAGCACTGGGTCGCCAGTACATGTTCTACTTCACTGGTGCCAACGCCATGCGCCAATGCTGCAAATGCACCGTGAGTTGACGTGTGTGAATCACCACAAACCATGGTAGTACCCGGCAAAGTAAAGCCTTGCTCTGGGCCGATCACATGAACAATTCCCTGGCGAGGATCATTCATGGTAAATTCTGTAATACCGAAGTCTTCACAGTTGCTATCAAGGGTTTCAACCTGAATACGGGAAACCGGATCAACAATTTCAGACACGCCACCGGAGCGTTCTGTGGTCGGCACATTGTGGTCTGGGGTGGCCAAATTGGCATCCAGACGCCAAGGTTTACGATTCGCCAGCCGTAGACCTTCAAACGCTTGCGGTGAAGTGACTTCATGTAGCAATTGTCGGTCGATATAAATTAGCGCTGTTCCATCATCATTTATTCTGACTAAATGATCGTCCCAGAGCTTGTCGTACAGCGTTCTACCCGCCATTTTTTCTACTCCACACAAGTTGACAGCACCATGCTAACTGCGCTAGATCAATAAAACAAATTCATCTTTTTCATAAACTGGATTCCATTCCAGAATAAGTGATATGTAATATATAACGATGGAAACACAAAACCTACAGGCCTTTGTCTGCACAGCAGAAGAATCTTCCTTCTCGCAGGCCGCCGAAATATTGAAACTGACTCAACCAGCCATCAGCAAGCGTATTGCCAACCTGGAATCCCAGCTTGGCAGTAAATTGTTTGATCGAATTGGTCGTCAAATTACTCTCACTGAAGCGGGCCGGGTTTTGCTACCTCGCGCCAAGCGCATTCTACAGGAAGTTGAATCTAGCAGAATCGCTTTGAACAACCTGCAGGGAAGAATCTGCGGCGAACTGTCATTAGGCACCAGCCACCACATTGGCTTGCACCGACTGCCTCAGTTATTGCGCAGCTATAGCCAGAGTTATCCTGAAGTCGATATTGACCTGCACTTTATGGGCTCAGAAGAAGCTTGGAACGCAGTTCATAACGGCAAGTTGGAAATCGCCCTCGTCACCACTCCGGATGACAAAAGTAGCGGATTGTCCCATGAAGCCTTATGGGTTGATGATATGAAGTTTGTCTGCAGCGCCGAAGAAGATCCAGAGCAAATAGCATCCCTCAGCGTGTTGGCTGGCAAGCCGGCCATTTTAACCGGTGCAGATACTGTAACGCGCCAACTGGTCGATCAGGTTTTTGCCCGCCGCGGCTTAAAAGCTCGCGTGCGCCAAGAAACCAACTATTTAGAAACCATCAAAATGATGGTCAGTGTTGGCTTGGGCTGGAGTGTTTTACCAGAAAACATGCTTGATGAAACCGTGCGTGAAATTCCGCTAAAAAATGCACTAATTCAAAGACATCTCGGCGCAATATATCGGCCAGATCGCACGCTTTCTAATGCAGCTAGAGCATTACTTCGGCATTTGAATAATGAAGTGAAGCGCTAAGCGCAGTGGAAAGAAATAATCTTTTTGTACCTTCTCGTAGGTCATCCCTGAGCCTTGGCGAAGCGTGACATTTCGTTAAGCAAGTTGCTATTCGCTTCGCTCATGACGACCTACATTAAGAGTATTTATTTCTATGCTCCTAAGGCAATCACTTTACACATAGCAAACATAAAGAAACGCCCATTAAATTCACGTTAATGGGCGTTTTGCATAACTAGCTTAAATCAAAGCATCTTCATTCACGAAAACAAGTCTTTAATCCGTAGCATTGTCTGCTCGATCTGACCGATATCAGTCGGTGCAATAAAGATCGTATCGTCCCCAGCAACACAACCTAAAATGCCTTCTTTACGGCCTATTGAATCCAGCAAGCGGGCAATCATTTGCGCAGCTGCAGGACTAGTCTTCAATACGATTAATGAACCGTTATGCTCGACCTCTTCAACCAAGTCTTTAACCGCTACTCCGGTATCCATTCGACCTAATTCTGGAGGCATGCAATAAACCAGATCCCCCCTGGCATTGCGCACTCGAACCGCGCCATGGCGGCTTAGCATTCTTGAAACAGTAGACTGGCTGATATTTTCAAAGCCTTGGCCTTGTAATACATCAACGATCTGGCTCTGGGAGCCACAAGTCTCTTCCTTCAATACCTGACGAAATGCTAATGTAAGTGCTTCTTGTCGACTTATACCACTCATAAATGACTCTCTGTCGAATTATTTGAATATTTATTCATAAAAGAATTGATTTTACCCATAACCTTCAGTACAAATTCACTCGGTCAGGATTAATAAAAAAGTTACCCATGGGAATCGAAGTAAAGCGCCTCTCCAAATCGTTCAACGGCAATACCGTTTTGAAGGACATTTCCTTTAAAATTTCTGCCGGCGAAACAACCGTACTCCTTGGCTCTAGTGGCGCAGGTAAAAGTACTTTGTTACGCATGCTTAATTTACTGGAAACACCCGATGCTGGTGAAATGAAAATTGCCGGCATGCAATTTTCTTTTCTGGATTCCAACAAGGCCGAGTTAAATAAACAGGCCAACCAACTTAGGCGCAAGGTCGGTATGGTATTCCAACAGTACAACCTGTGGCCACACATGAGCGTACTAGAAAACTTGATCGAAGCGCCTGTTTGCCAAGGTATTGACAAAAAGCAAGCAATTGCCAAAGCAAATGAGCTTTTAATGCGCGTTGGTCTGGCAGAAAAAGCTGACAGCTGGCCATCATCTTTATCGGGTGGCCAACAACAGCGCGTTGCGATTGCCAGAGCCCTAATGCTCTCGCCTGATGTTTTATTGTTTGATGAACCTACCGCAGCACTCGATCCGGCAATTACCAACCAGGTGGTTGACGTAATCAAAGAGCTGGCCGCTAGTGGCATCACCCAAGTTGTGGTCACCCACGAAGTGGATTTTGCCAAAAAGATTGCTGATCGTGTGGTCTATCTGGAAAATGGCTTAATTGTTGAAGAAGGCTCTGCCGCCCACTTTAGCCAGCCAAAAACCAAAGAATTTAGCGCCTATTTGCAACATTAGATTTTGGCTTTCTGGCCTTTTATTGTCAGCCAACCAAATATCTGTGTAAATACAAGCGGCAAATAAAGCTACATATAAAATACATCAAAATGATGAAGCCAATACTCACTTAAATATCTGGTGAAGTGAAGCTAATTCAATTTTGAACAACCAATCGAAATAATTGCATGAAGTACACCATAGGGGGTTTGCAATGAAGTTTTCTACCAATAAAAATCTGTCTACCAACACCATTTCTACTAAAAAAATTATCTCTAGCGTCGCATTGGCGATAGGCCTATCGCTGACTGTTTCACAGTCAGTCGGTGCTGCAGACAATATTCGCTTCGGTACCGAGCCTACCTATCCGCCATTTGAATTTCTCGATGACAACAACCAGATGACCGGTTTTGACATCGAACTGGCAAAAGCGATTTGTGCCGACATTCAAGCCAATTGTGAATTTAAAAACCAAGCATTCGATAGCTTAATTCCCGGTTTAAAGTTCAAGCGTTTTGATGCGGTTATCTCCGGCATGGACATTACCCCTGCTCGGTTAGAACACGTAGACTTCAGCGCTCCTTATTATGAAAACTCAGCGGTATTTATTACCGCCAAAGCAAAAAACCTGAAAAATATCGCCGATTTATCAGGAAAAGTGATTGGCACTCAAAACGGTTCTACCCACCAAGCCTACATGATTAACAAGCTAGAAAGTAATGGCGTAAAAATACGCACCTATGACAGCTATTTAAATGCGCTACTAGATTTGAAAAATGGCCGGACTGCCGCCGTATTTGCTGACACCGCCGTCGCTAGAGAATGGTTAGCCAAGCCTAGCAACGTTGATTTTGTGATCACCGGTGCAGAAATCAAAGACCCAGATTATTTCGGAATCGGCATGGGCATCGCAGTGCGTAAAAATGACGGTCTAAAAGCTAAATTCGATGCCTCGTTAGCCAAACTGAAAACCAACGGCGTTTATCAAAAGCTGTTCACTAAATACTTCCAAGCAAAATAGTTTGTCGATTTAATCAACCTGCGGTGCATTGACTTTGGCATGCATGCTCAAAGTGAATTTACCCCGCCGCGGTGAGAAACAGATTCCGTCATTCCCGCTAGGGATTGGCGGGAATCCATGCACAGGGAAGTGAAAATATCCATCGACTACTGCGATGCGCAAATTTTACTGATCATTCAAATGCCTGCACCTGATACCAACTAAAGAGAGGATAACGTGAGCCTTACCGCTCTATTTTTTCAAGCCACACTTAATACACTCGGCCTTGCCTTAAGCGCCCTCGTGCTTGGTTTGATTTTGGCCGCTGTTGTTGCGCTGGCCGAGTTAAGTAAATATAAAATTTTAGCCATGGCGACCAGTTCGCTAGTCACCTTATTGCGTGGATTACCTGAAATTTTAGTGGTGTTCTTCATCTATTTTGGTGTCACCCACGGAATATTCCTGCTGACCGACCAATATATTGAAATTGATCCATTTTTAGCGGGCACCATTGCACTGTCATTAATTTTTGCCGCCTATGCATCGCAAACATTACGCGGCGCATTAATCGCCATTCCTAAAGGCCAGTTAGAAGCAGCCAAAGCCATGGGCATTGGCCCGGCACGGGCTTTTTACCGAATCACTCTACCGCAATTATGGCAGCATGCATTGCCAGGGCTCGGCAACCAATGGCTAGTGTTATTAAAAGATACCGCGCTAGTTGCACTGGTCGGTGTCAATGATTTACTGCGAGTGTCACAGTTGCAAGCCGCCAAAACCTTTGAACCCTTTACTTGGTATGCCATGGCCGGTTTGATTTATTTAGTCATCACCCTTATCAGCCAGCAAGCAATGAACTATTTGAAAAATCGCACCAGCCGTCATTTACCAAAGGTGCAAGCATGAATTATTTTCAATACTTACCCGAATTATTAAAAGGCTTAGCTACAACATTAGAACTGACCTTTGCCAGTTTATTGACTGGTTTAATTTTGGCGATTTTATTCACCGTGATTTTGACTTTAAAAATCAAAGTGCTCGACCAGCTCGTTAAATTACAAATACTGCTATTTACCGGCACGCCATTACTGGTTCAGATCTTCTTAATTTATTACGGCCCGGCTCAGTTTGATGCAATCAAAGACAGCTTTCTCTGGCCTTGGCTCAGCCAACCATGGTTCTGCGCCGTATTAGCACTGGCTTTAAACAGCGCCGCCTACTCAACTCAATTGTTTAAAGGCACCATCGATGCGGTACCGGCAGCCCATTGGGAAGCCTGTATGGCACTGGGTATGACCAAGAAAGAATCGTTAACTCGGGTGATTTTACCCTATGCCGCCAGACGGGCATTACCGGCCTACGGTAATGAAATGATTCTGGTAATGAAAGGTTCATCGCTGGCCAGCACGATTACCTTGATGGATTTAATGGGCTACGCCAACCGGCTAAATGCCCAGACTTACGACACCTTAACCGTGTTCACCATGGCCGGAGCCATCTACCTGGTAATGGCCGGTATTATGACGATTTTTGTCAAGCAGATTGAAAAGAGAGCTTTAGCATTTTCTCAGTGATTTAGACTATAGCGTTTGCTAGCAAAGCCTCGCTATTAAATTAGCGGGGCTTTTTTGTGCCCGGAATGTTTTCACCTAACCTTCAATAATTTACGATTTATTTACACTAAAAAAAACCAAAGGTTTGGCAGCGATTCAAAACAACTCCGCTGCACCGAAAAATCAGCAGCGTTAGTAACTGCTTATTCTGACCTCTTAAACACATAGCAGCATAAGAAAACAATGGAATGTAAAGCAATTTATTGAATTACCGCAGATAGCTTATTTCTTACCGCAAGATAACTGAGAAAGTGGGTAATTTCAGCTTCAACCATTGGCTCAGGGTGGCGCATTTTATGAAACAGCAAGAATTAGCGAACCCACTGCCAGTAGGTTTTCTCAGTCGTATTTACCCAAATTAATTGGCGTTGCAGGTAGGCGGCAAACGAGCGAAACCCCATGAGCTTACGGGTGTAAGTGATTGGGTGAGCGAGCGCAGCCAACACCGCTGCACCGCCAAGTACGACAGGTATAGGCATTGTTCATTTGGCGAACAATTTCACTATAACGCTGCTGTAATCGCATACTGCACCTGACAAAACGAAAACAAGATAACTATATAGATACAGCGCCCAAACATGTCAGATTCAACAAAAGTTAACCGTGTATGTCGATTGAGTAAACTGTAAAATAACCATTTCATTTCAATTGGTTGAGATGCTTTTTTCAAAACCCCTCTGTTCAGCGGCATTTTGTCGATAGTTCAATCAATTGACATACACGGAATCAAAATATATCGTCGCCAGCAAGACGTGAAAAGGCAAGCAAGCCACCAGAGTAAAGGCCTAGCGGCGAGTTAAAGCGGAATTTGTCTTTCATATTTATATAAGACTATGCGGCAAAAATGCGGCATAGGTCGCTGTTATGTGTCTAATGGAGTTTCAATGTACAAAGTTTTATTCTTAGCCTTTTTCATTATTTCTTGTAGTGAAGCTGTAAAACAGCCTTTATCAATTGTTAAAGCTCACCAAGAGTCATTGAATAAGAAAGATCTTTTAACCGCTCTGGAATACTGGCAACCATCTAAACGTGAAAAGCTTGCAGGACAAAGTTTTAATGTGATTGCATCAATGTTTAGTGGTTTAAAACTCGACCCGTCAAGCATCAAACAAAATTGTACTGAAACTGAATGTACGGTTACAGGCGTTGCTGAAAAAGCAGGAAAACTTTTAAATATAAATTACACATTTGTTAAGATTGAAGGTGAGTTATATATTTCTAATATTCAGTCAAAAGACACATAACAAGCCATTCAAGCAGGACTTTTAACAGTTGGTTAGGTTCCGCTTCGCTACACATTTTAACCAACAATTAAAAGCCTCTTAATGGGGCGTTATGTGAAAGGTAGTTATTTGTTTAGTATCGGTCTATTTGTATTTTTGCTAATGTCAGCTGGTATTTTCTACTTTGCTGACGACGGAGGCGCTTTTGAGCACTACGCTGTAGCGTTCTTGTGGGCTGTGTTGGCAAAATTTTTTGTTGAAAAATTGCTAGGGCGCCCAATGAAGTATCTTCATTTCATGGATATCCCTGCGAGGCCCGATTCAGAAAAACATCGAAATACTATTCTAATAATTTGGTTTTCTATAGCCTGCTTTTTTAGCTACTTAATTGCATTTAAATGAGTAATTCACATAACAATCGCAGGCACCGGATCACAAATTTCGCCGCAGGCTCATTTGCTCACCGGTGTTGCTACCACGTTAACTGGAATAGCCACATGAAGTGCATCGAACATAATAATGAAGCTGTCGCGGTTTGCTCAAATTGCGGCGTTGCTCTTTGCAGCGAGTGTTCAAGCAGGTCACCATCTAGCAAATACTGCTGTAGTGAGAACTGCCTTCAACAAATTTCATTCTCGGAAGGCGTCGCCGAGCTAACCTTGGAGCGAGCAACTAAAGCGTCAATGGCCGGAGCCTATGGCTCATACTTACTTGGCTTGGTCTTTTTGGGTTTTGCAGTTTGGGGGCTATTTAATGATTTTATTGGCGCTGTCATTTACATGGGCTTATTTGGCTGCGGTATGATTGTCATGGGGTATTTTTATCAGAGGTCTGCCAAGTCCAAAATTCCAGTTAACAAGTCAAAGCACGCGGAATTGTAAATGCCGTCACTTTTTTTGGAAAAACATTCAAAAAAACCGCCAACATTCACAATCCGGTGTTTGAGGCGTTATGTCATTCAAATGGAGTAGCCGATTTTGACAATGAAAGAACTTACACTTCCCCAAGGTAACTCAACTGAATCAATCGAAACAAACCAAAGTATTTTACTCATCGGCGCCAACGGCGCTGGAAAAACTAGGTTGGGATCGTGGATAGAAATAAATTCACAACAAAAAGAATTAGTGCATAGAATATCAGCTCAGAAATCTTTAGCTTTCCCAGATTCAAGCACACCTCAATCGATTGAATTAGCTGAAAAGGATTTGTTGTATGGTAACCCTCAATGGGGGCATCAACACAAGCAGAGCAAGTGGGGTAGCAAACCTGCGACTACATTTTTAAATGATTTCCAGAAGCTTATGGTTTATTTGTATTCTGATGAAACTGAAGAGAATGCGAAGTTTAAAAGAGCTTGCAAAGCAACAGAGGCTCGTGTCTTACCTCCCAAAACTAAAATTGACCTTGTAAAAGAACTATGGGAAGAGATCCTTCCTCATCGGGAATTGATTATTGGAGGTCTGAGGATTCAAACTCAGATTAAGGGGCAAGAGGATAAAAGATATAATTCGTCTGAAATGAGCGATGGCGAACGAGTTATATTTTACTTAATTGGACAGTGTTTAGCTGCACAAAAAGATGGGATTATTGTAATTGATGAGCCCGAATTACACTTACACAAATCCGTTCAAGTTCCCCTTTGGGATGCAATTGAAAAATTACGTCAAGATTGCCTATTTGTATACTTAACTCACGATGTAGATTTCGCTGCTGCAAAAGAAGCATCGAAAAGTATATGGTTGAAATCATTTGATGGTCAAAACTGGGATTGGTCGGTTATAAATGAAGATGAGAATTTACCTAATGAATTAATTATTGAAGTGTTAGGGAGCCGAAAACCTGTTGTCTTTGTCGAAGGTGAAAGTGGTAGTTTTGATAGTTGCCTCTATCGAGAATTATTATCTAACTTTCTTGTAATTCCTCGCGGAAGTTGCTCAGAAGTAATCCAGTCTGTAAAGGCGCTAAAAGCAAATCCTCAAATTCATCATTTAGATGTATTTGGAGTAATAGATAGAGATAGACGCCTCCAAGCTGAAATAACGAAGCTAGAGCAAGGCTCTATTTATGTCTTAGAAGTTGCTGAAGTCGAAAATTTGTTTTGTACTGAGGAAGTATTGAAAATAGTGAGTGAAAGGCTTGCTCGTGATTCATCTGAAGATTTTTTAACAGTGTCTAATACAATATTTGGTCGACTCCAATCAGAACTTGATACACAAGTATCACTGCATGTATCAAGTGAAGTGAAATTTAAGCTAAATGTATTTGATGTTAAGCAAAAAGGCTCTGTTAATATTAATGCAGCGCTACAAAATTTAGTAACAAGTATAGACGTCAACCAAATATATTCAGATACTAATCAACGATTTATCGATGTACTGGAAAGTAAAGACTATAAACAGTTACTTGCCTTATATAATCGTAAATCACTTTGCACTCAAGCTAGCACATCATTAGGTTTATCTAACGGTAGTTTGCCTGAGACAGTAGTAAGACTGATAAAGGGGGAGTGTAAAGAATCTATCGTAACTGCATTAAAACCATATTTTGGAAATTTTCAGCAACACATGACATAACAAGTTGCTGCAACGGATTCCTTAAACTGTCACTTTTTTTGCAAAGGGCCGCAAAAAACAGCGCCAGTTTAACTCACCGCTGAGCAAAGCGTTATGAGAAAAGGAGTTTGAAAGCACGATGAGAATTGATTACGAATATATTGCAAAGATGTTGGATGTTTTTTTAGAAAGCGAGCTTCCGAATATAGATTTCAACTCCTTCAAAAATGAATTAGATGAAGACAGCAATAAATTTTTCTTTCATCTGATTTTATTGGAAGAGCAAGGGCTAGTTGCAGGATCATCGTCTGATCCTTCAAATATTGGTGTTCGCTTTAATGGAAATACTGGAGACTATATGACCTGGATAGCTCCTTTAAGGTTAACTTCGTATGGCCACGAATTTGCCGACGCATTGGCAAAGCCGAGTGTTACAGAAGTGATTATGGATAAATTCCAAAAAGAAGGTCTATCCGCTGTAGTTGATGTTGCTAAAAAATTAGCCATTAAACAAACAGAGAAATTGCTTCAAGATGCCATCTCATAACAAGGCAATGTTGCATCGCCACTTCGTGGCTGGACTCGCTAACGCTCGCCGAAAATTGCGGCGTTAGGGTGCTAAATGAATATTCGACTTGTTGCAGCATCAATGGCTTTATTACTGTTATGCGGTTACGGAATTATTCTTTTTAAATCTCCAATTCCTTATGATGTAGTAGATCGCGACAACTCAGGTATTGTTTCAATTCTTGAAGCGCTTGATTCACTAGATATAGGTGAACGTGAAATTATTCTAAATAGTCGCAATTGTATCGAGTATTATTGGTTAAAGGATGGATTGCCAGCCCATACAAATTGCACTCAGAGTTAACGCAGCCCTAACAAGCTGTTAAATAAGGACAAAATACAGTTGGCTGTGTTTCGTCCCTCAACATTTTAGCCAACAATATTTTGCCCATTAACAGGGCGTTAGCTTTTTAAGGAGTGTACTTTGTTACCAGGGGATATATTGTTAGTTACAGGTGAAGGGAAACTTTCTAAATCTCTTGTTGCTGGACAAAAAGTTATCTATTCAAAGGCAGTTTCAAGCCATGTTGAACTTAGTTTAGGAGACGGTGTATTTATACACTCTACAGGTGATAGTGGTGTCCATTTAACTTTACTCCTCGACGAGGATAAGAGTTGTAATGATAATTGGAGAGTCATTAGGCATAAATCGATCACAGGTTTAGGTCCTGAAATAGAGAAACTGCAAAAAGCAGCAATGTATTACTACGCCCAAGATTATAATAAAGTCTTTTTAGGTGCTGGGACTGATTATTCATCGTTTTGTTCGGAATTGGTTGCAAAAGCATATTCGAGAGCAGAAATAGAAATAATTGGATGTAAAGCTCCAAGCAAAGTTACCCCAGCTCATTTTGATAAAGAGGCTGACGCACTAGTTGATTGGATTGATGTTACAGAAGAATATAAGCAACTATTGCTTGATATGAATAAAAATGAATTCCCATATCGGTTAGCGTTGGAAACCTTAAGTGCGGTTATGGATCGTAGAAAGGTGAATGAACAATTTAGAGAAAAAATGATTAGTAAACTTGAAAGTGGATCTTCTGAAAATAAGGTAACAGCAGAAAAATTTAAAGAGTTGCTTGCGGGTAGAGAGTTGAAGTTTTGGCATGAGAAAAAAAGCTAATCGGGTAGCCGAGGGTCTCTAACCCTCAGCCCCCACAACACCCTGCATGCGGGTCCGCACAGGGCGTTTCACTTGGGATAGTGAAGCGTGATCCATCTTTCCCTTAACGAGAATAAGCCTTCAGCCTTACACTTAAATTCAAACCATGCATTGGTTAAACCTTGCTGTATACCCGGTCTGGTTTGAAGGCAATTGGCGAGCTGCGACAAGGCCCTTTGCTACTGATGCCACACGCCACCGCCGTGAGGATCGGAACGCCTAATTTAAGCAGACTTCTTACTTTGGTTCGTGGTTTACGCCACTGTCGCCGCCCTCCCCTACAAGTGCGCCATTCGTACACGTCGACGAATCCAGTGATCCAACTCCACACACTTTTGATAGCCACTGGCAATTCCATAGTAATTAATCCAGCCTCGTAAATACTGACTGATTTTAAACAGCTGGTATTTCATTGAGACACCCCAGTTTCGGTTAGTTAATTTTCTGACTTGTCGCTTGAATTTAATCAAAGATTTATCATGCCAATTAATTCGGCCAGCTTTAAAGGTAAATCCTAGAAACTGGCTATCTTTAACCTTAACCACCTGACTTTTCTCACGGTTGATTTGCAATTTCAAACGCTGCTCAATAAATCGGTTAATGCTGCTAAGCACTCGCTCACCCGCTCTGCGACTTTTCACTAATATAATGAAATCATCGGCATAGCGTGCAAATAAGTGCTTTCGACTTTCCAGCTCTTTATCCAGTTGATCCAACATGATATTCGACAGTAGCGGCGATAATGGCCCGCCCTGTGGTACACCTTGCTGACTGGTTATGAATTGCTGGCCGTCGATAATTCCTGCTCTGAGGTATTTTGCAATTAATTTTAATAAGCTTTTATCTCGGACTTTTCGTCCAAGTAAGGTCATTAATAAATCGTGATTAACCCGATCAAAGAATTTCGACAGATCCACATCAACCGCAAATTGGCGCTTCTGTTTGATGCATTGCTGTGCGTATCGCACCGCTTGATGCGCACTTCTGTTCGGTCTGAACCCATAGCTATAGTTGGAGAAGCCTGGATCGAAGATCGGCATTAATACTTGGGTAATCGCTTGCTGGATCACACGGTCAATAACCGTTGGAATGCCTAATGGTCTTTTACCGCCATCGGCTTTATCAATTTCAACCCGTCTTACCGGGCTGGGTTGATAGGTTCCATCTTGTAGTGACTGCGCAACGTTTTGCCAGTGATCTTTCCCCCAAATCGGGAATTGTTCGATGGACATGCCATCAATTCCCGGCGCACCTTTGTTGGCTTTGACTCGCTTCCATGCTTGCTGCAAATTTTCCTTTTGCAGCATTCTCTTTAAAAGATCGTTGCTAAAGGCTGGCTTCAAATCAAGACGCTGTTGTCCGCTATCGCGGGACTGCGTTCGAACATTCAGATCTGACAAGGCTCCTCGGCTTTGACTCCTGTGTCGCTCTACCTCTTCCATCCCTGGAATCGTCCTTTTCTCAAGTGTTCAGGCCTTCACCGTGTCCCAGCCATTACGCTGGGCATTTGGCTACTCGGCTTGGTCTCCTGAGTCGCTCTACTTCCTGCATCCCTGCAGTCATATGCCGTCAATTACTTATGCTGATAGGGCCATGGATGGCCTGTATGTCGATCATGCAGGAGCAATTATCGATCTTCTGTTCAATCACCTTATCAATTGCTTGGTAAGGCGCGATGAGTGTGCATCAATTCGCTTCTTTTGGTTGATGCATTCCAAAAGACCAAGGCATTTATAAACCAGAGCCTTACTGGTGATTTACCCATTGCAGGCTAAACAGATCTCCCCGGATAAGAACATGCACTTTCACTGCACAACCGCCACATTTACTCTACTCCTGAACCACAGGGTTTCGTCTTCTTGTGCAAACTCACCCCAGAGCTAAGCCTCGTATGTGGTTTCTGTTCGTCGGCTCGCAGCTTTGCCATCCGGATTCCTTCAGACCCATCCTCACAGATAAGCCCTTGCCATTGGCTAGCAGTTGTCGTTCAATGGTTTTATTCGGTTCGGTATGCCGCGCATGAAGCACAAGCAAGTGATCCAACACCATTGACGTACGTTCTCCTGCAGGGGACTTTCACCACATTAGTTCATGCCCATGCCGGGCGTACACAAGCACAGGCAAATTCATTCCGCTACGCTCCATTGGACGCGCTTCGCGCGCCTTTGCTGTGGGCGTTAGGCACAGATGATGTATCGAGAATTATTCGAATATCCAGATAATCCTGCAAGCGAAGAGGAAATAGATCACATTAAAAGATGGTGTGGTTCTTTTTTACCTCAGGATTACTTAAGATTCTTACGTGAATGCAATGGAGCCGAAACACCTAAAGGCTCTGCAAGTCCAGATGATAGTGTTGTACTATGGGGAGCAATGGAGTCTTGTGAACTGACAGAAGCATACTGTTATATGGATTACATACCAAGAACTTTGGCAATCGGCTCAGATGGTGGAGGAGAATCTATTATTTTCGACAGAAGCCAAGGTGAAACTCCTGATAATTGGCCTATTTATAGAGTTCCAATGGGAGATTTGTGTTTAGAATCCATGGTCCTTCTAGCAGCTTCATTCAAGGAGTGGAGGGAAGCTGGTTTTCCTCTAAAATTCGAGAATGCCTAATCGGGTAGCCGAGGGTCTCTAACCCTCAGCCCCCACAACACCCTGCATGCGGGTCCGCACAGGGCGTTTCACTTGGGATAGTGAAGCGTGATCCATCTTTCCCTTAACGAGAATAAGCCTTCAGCCTCCAAATATGCATTGGTTAAACCTTGCTGAATGCCCGGTGTTTTCGAGCTGCGACAAGGCCCTTTGCTACTGGTGCCACACGCCACCGCCGAGAGGATCAGAACGCCTAATTTCAGCAGACTTCTTACTTTGGTTCGTGGTTTACGCCACTGTCGCCAATAGGCCATTCGTACACGTCGACGAATCCAGTGATCCAACTCCACACACTTTTGATAGCCGCTGGCAATTCCATAGTAATTAATCCAGCCTCGTAAATACTGACTGATTTTAAACAGCTGGTATTTCATTGAGACACCCCAGTTTCGGTTGGTTAATTTTCTGACTCGTCGCTTGAATTTATTCAGCGATTTATCATGCCAATTAATTCGGCCAGCTTTAAAGGTAAATCCTAGAAACTGGCTATCTTTAACCTTAACCACCTGACTTTTCTCACGGTTGATTTGCAATTTCAAACGCTGCTCAATAAATCGGTTAATGCTGCTAAGCACTCGCTCACCCGCTCTGCGACTTTTCACTAATATAATGAAATGACAAAAATAACGCCACCCAAGATATTATTTATATCTGCCAAAAAACATTTGATTTCTCATCTGGTTGCCATTAATTTAACCTGTGAAAACCGTTGATTTTTGCAGGAGCGGCACTTGAAAAAGTTGTCATTTTCACATCATGCCATCACCTAGAGCTATTCTATACGATCCGAAAGAAAATCCATTTCTGCATGTAATTTCACGTTGTGTTAGGCGAGGATGGTTGTGTGGTGAAGATCCGACGCTACTTAAAAAACACCGTAAAAATTACGATCACCGCCGCCAATGGATTGTCGACCGAATTGATCGACTGAGCCAAGCGTTTGCGGTTGATATCGCAGCTTACGCCGTCATGAGCAACCACTACCACCTGGTGGTTTTTGTGGATGTGGAGCGCGCGAAAAATTGGAATATCAAGCAGGTGTTGTTGCACTATTGCAAGGTGTTCGAGGTGCATCCATGGGTTAAGAGTTATCTCGATCCTGACAATTTTCACACGCTGACTCAAATGCAAATTCAATGGGTTGAAGAAACCGCCAACACGATTTACCGAGAGCGGCTTTATTCTATTAGCTGGTTTATGCGCTCAATTAATGAGCCGTTAGCACGACTCGCCAATGCAGAAGATCAGTGCAAAGGACGTTTCTGGGAGGGGCGTTTTAAGGCGCAAGCATTGCTGGATCAACAAGCCTGCTAACTTGCATGGCTTATGTCGACCTAAATCCGTTGCGTGCCGGTATTGCACAAACGCCAGAAAGTTCGAATTACACTTCGGTTCAAGCTCGGGTCGAAACGGAATTACCCGTCAATAATCATCGTAGAAAGAAAAGCCGAAAAACAAATAATCAGCGTCGCTACGATTACAACTTCGCCCGATTAAAACCTTTTATTGATAGCGAAGCCAAGTCCAGCATTAATATCAAAGATAAAATTCATTCGCTGCCATTTAAATTAAAAGATTATATGGAATTGGTTGATGCCAGTGCTCGCATGGCGCGCACTGATAAGAAACACATGGACAGCAGTTTGCCGCCCATTTTTGAACGATTAGAAATCAAAACAGATGCACGCTGGTGGGCTTCTGCCATGAGCGGTCGCAGCACTGCAATGGCCAGTGCGCGACAGTTTGCCCATGCGATGGGGAGTGCGCTGAACCTCACACAGTTCAAAGAGCGGGTCAAGCAACAAACCGAGACTTGGCGACAGCAAGCACTGTCACCAGGAAAACAACCACCCTCTTGATGCTCATTTTTATTGAGTGATTTTAAATTCAGAATCTTTAAAATAAGATGCAATTTAAATATCCGGGGCTGATCCGGTTTTCGTCGTGGCATTAATTTAATATAATTGCATTCAAAACGAAGCAATCGACCGACGCAATCATATTTAATGTTAGTGTTTTAGGGTTATTCCGGTCATTAGGTTTTTGGATTTAGGTATAGTTGAAATTATGAGTGGCGTGCTGTTTTGGCGTGCTGTTTGTTGTGGGTGGCGTGCTGTTTGCGAATCGAATCACAGTACCTTGACTATTGATAAATAAAATATATGCAGCTACTTTTTCTGTATTCATACCGGCAAAATTGGCTACGCACTATGTTATGGGAAGAAAAACTTAAAAGAATAACAGCCGCAGCCAAAGCATACGGCGGCTTCATTAACGATGAGTTTAACCAAACCAACTACTTTGGAAATTTCAAAACCAAAGCTCAAGTAGATCCTAGCGATCAATTTGCTAAGTATAGATACAAGTTAAATCAAGTTAACCCAGACGGGTTTTGCTGGGCACTATCTCTTATTTTTTTACAAGAAAAAGGAGACTCTAATCTTTTTTTTCAAAGGATTACGAAGGATGCTGAAAGCTACCAAGTTAAAGACTATCAAAGCGCTCTTGCATTAGCATGCAATCAACTTATTCCACTTAACTCAATTCAAACATTACAAAGAATTATGGCGCCAAACTTCAGCGTCGGCAGCATTGGTCCTCAATCTACTGATCTAGAGGAAATAGGCAATATAATTGAGAGAAACCCCAGAGGTTATTTCGCGGTAATGTTCGACTCACTTAACAAAACCGAGGAAGGCCATGCTATTGCTGCAATCGAGCTTGAAGATATAGTTCAAATATTCGAACCAAACTTCGGCATGTTTGTTTTTCCGAAAGAATCGAATCGACCATCTGTTATTCAACAATGTACTCAGTTTATCGGAGAGGTTAATAGAATTGCTTATGAAAATCGCTTACCTCAATTTCAAATACATGCTTTCCATCCTATAGACCTGCCTCTCAGAACAACCTCTTCATTAAGCATATTAAACCCAGCCTCTAGAATTGAACAAATGCAACGTGTAAGCATTATTTCTACAGAACACAATGTCGAATACTACCCACGCCCTATTAACGAAGTAGGTATGGAATTTAGACAGTACAGCATTCATCGCAGCGATATAGTCATCCCTTCAGATTTTAGACATCTGCATTTTCACCTCTCTCTTTGCTACTTTTTTTTGGCGCTGCCTGATAATCACCGTAATTACTCCAGAAAATTACACTTCGGCGAATTCCCAAGAGAGACTATGCATGAGCTACATGCACAGTTTGGGCGAATAACAAACTGTGCTAATATCAACACCGCACTAAGCAATGCATCAAGAGGACAGTATGCAACTAAGTTTCTTAGCCCAACACATTTGGAGAGCGAAGTCATTCCAGATCTAAGATTCCTGACACCTGACCTTTTAAAATCAAACAGTAATAAATTTATTATCTCACTAAAACACGGCCATTTAATTCACATAATAGCCATATTAAAGAAACAATATGGACTTTACATTTACCAAGCAAACACTGGCATAATTTTTATTCCAACCAACCACGTTGCCGGACTCCTTAATACAATCAACGCTATTATGTTTAAATTATGCAAAGAACTTCTCCCAAGCCTATATAAAACAATGGAATATAGGTGCCACGAACTTGCTCTACCTACGTACCAGAATTGCCAACCAATCATGGGCGCATCAACTCAAACCTAGCCAAGCCAAGCCAAGCCCTAATAACTTAACAAAACAATCAAACTCTTCACTAGCCAAAATAAGCGTACCAAACAGCCACAAAAATACTTATCCCTTGCACCTGCTGTTAAAACCATCATTTATCAAATTGGCATCATATAGGTTCAACCTGCTGGCTATAGCAACACTGAAGTAATCTAACTTAGAATTAATTTTGGTAACTACATTAAATCCATCTAGGGAACCTCTCCACCGATAGGACAGTCCAAGTAACAGATATCAACCACGACGATGTTGACCATGAAACTGATTATGATGACTAAAAACCTACCGCTAAAAACCTTCACTCTGTTGGGGCTGACCTTCGCACTCGCTTTCTCCGCAGTCACCCAAGCTCAAACGCTTGAGTCAGGTAACGATAAAAACCACCTGCTGGAACTTTATACTTCTGAAGGTTGTTCTAGTTGCCCACCGGCTGACCGACTGGTGTCATCTCTAAAAGATAGCGATGAGTTATGGAAAAAATATGTGCCAGTCGCCTTCCACGTTGATTATTGGGACTACCTAGGCTGGAAAGACCCTTTTGCTAGCGCAGAAAATAGCAAGCAACAGCGAAAAAAAGTAAAAGATGGTCATGCTCGATCGGTATATACACCGGCGTTTTTTATTGGCGGCAAAGAATGGCGTGGTTTTTTCAGAAAGCGTAAATTATCTGGCGATAATATTAAAACTGGAAATTTAAAAATCTCAGTTGAAGGTAATTCCTTTCAAGCAAGTTATAACCCTACACAACAAAGCTACGCAGCCAGCAAGCTACACATTGCTATTTTAGGAATGGATCGTACGACAAAAGTACCAAAAGGCGAAAATGCTGGCCGAACATTACCGCATGATTTTGTATCATTACAACATTTACAATTAACTGCTAATAAAGCCAGTCAGTGGCAACAAGATATTGATTTATGCCGCTTCGAGCCGCCTATTGCTATTGCCGCATGGGTCGATGGGAAAAAAGCACCAGCAATTCAGGCTTTAGGTGGTAAGCTAAGCCTTGATCACTGCTAGGTTAAACCCAACTTTCAGGCATGCCATCGCCAGCATAAAACATTTTGAAGCGCTGCAAAGCAATGATCCCCATCAAACCAATTTTTAGTTTGATGGGGTAATCATCAGCTTTAGGGTTCACAGACACCATACCACTCGCTCTCATTTCATACCGCAAAAAGTCGTTATCATCGACTAATAAATAACTTTCAGGTATTGCTGAATATTTTTCAAATAAATCAACTGCTCTATTCTGGCTATTTTATTTCTTATTCGTTTCACTTTATATTTACCATCGGAATTTTGCACTGCTATTTTAAATGTATTAATGTTAGCAAAATTAATTCTGTATTGAATCGTTGAAAAAACCGAATACATTTGGCTTAGCATATATTTAATAAATACTTCTTGGTACGTCCCATCAGTAAATATCCAAACAACTAAGTTATCAGTAGGTGTCTGTGCTAAATAGCTAAAGAGCCAATTGTGCGTATCAACATGAATTCGATAAAATATATCGTTTTCTTGCCCGTACTTAAACTCCTCAGTAAGATCCAATGCTTGACTGGCTGCTTCAGACAGTTTATTTAAGCGAGCTTTTGCAACAATCAAAGTCTCATCAAGATCTAAAAATAGGTAAGCAGGCATTATAGGCAGACGGCTTTATAGTCAGAATGCTTCAGAGCATGGCAAACATCATCAGATAGTAATGTGATCAACTCCAAACAAAAAAATGCCGTACTATTTCTAGTACGGCATTTTTTAAATAGCCGGTTGGTTTAATTAGGCAGTCTCATCAACTCGGCGCAAAGTAAAATCAATCAGCGATTCATGGTCAAACAGCCAATCCCCTTCGAAATAACGGTTCTGCAGCATTAATGGAATCCAGATTTCATCATCTGGCCACATTTTGTCATAAGGCAATTGGCCAAGTGGGTACCAGACTGGCGATGCTTCTGCCGTTTCAGTGGGCATGCCTTCAAATGACTCACCGAAGTAAATATGTACTTCCAGCGATAGGCCATCGGCAAACTGAAAACGATTCACCCCGGCTAGCCGTAGCGGCCCTGAATCAATACATAGCTCTTCTTTTAGCTCACGCTTAGCACATTGCTCCATAGATTCACCCGGCTCTTGCCGGCCACCTGGCCCAAGAATCTTGCCGATTCCTAGCCCTCGTTTCTTATGAATCAATAGCATGTTGTCATTGCGAACCATCATTACTAACGATGCTCGCTGTTCAGGCGCCCAATTATCTTCAAAGGGAACACTAAACTTACCTGGAGTATTGGAAGTCGAACTCATGAATCTGGAATCTAGCTTTTGCTCAGACAATTCAATCAAACTATTCCTAGTTAGCCAGCGCGTCAATGATCTGAAATAGCTAAAGGCTGTAATTTCTGTTTTACATCGATAATCACAAGCTAGAGCTACTTGAGGACTAAAGGAGTTTAATAATCATCAAACCGTCACTAATATGTCGCCTGTTCTGTATCGACAATCACAAGACAACACTGCTCACAAATTAAAGTATTTCAATAATGATTAAATCGGTGTTGGTTGTAATTTTTTTGCAGCATTGATAATAGCCTGCCTAAACCACTGATGACCGGGGTCCATCTGATTTCGATGATTCCAATATAAGTGATATACCAAATCTTCCATTTCGATCGGTGCTGGCAAACAAGTGACCTTTCTCATTCGAGTCGCATAGGTAGACCACACCTTTGAAGTAGTGAATACCAAATCGGTGTTTTCACACAGCCCAGTTGCGCTATGAAAATCATCAACCGAGACCACCACTTTTCGCTCTACTTTGCGCTCGGCCAACGCTTGTTCCAGCAAAACGGGCCCTACACTGATACTGCCAACGTTTAAGTGTCGCTGCTTTAGATAAGTATCCAAATTCCATGGTTGATCCAAACAAGCATGTTGCTGATTCATTAGGCACACCAGCTGATCACGGTAAAGTTCAACCCGGTGCAATTCTCTATCATCATATTGCCCGGTGTCTAAATCATGCGGCATCACCAGCAGATCGGTTTTGCCCTTATTGAGGGCCTCCATTGAATCCATGGTCAGGTTGTGAATACTCAACTGAATATTCGGCGCCTGACGCAAAATCTCAGGCAGCAAATCATGAAACCGTAACTGGCGTGAGGTTTCAGTCAAGGTAATATGAAAATGCCGCTCACTGGATTGAGGATCAAACATTGCCGGTTGCATTAATTGCCATAGCTGGTTGAGCAGTGGCCTCAATTGCGGCTGCAATTGCAGAGCAAAACCAGTAGGTTCCAGCCCATGCGAACGGCGGATAAACAGCTGATCTTCAGTAATATTTCGTAACTGCGCTAAATTTTTACTGACTGCCGATTGGCTAAGACACAATCGTTCAGCTGCCCTTGAAACACTTCTTTCTTCCAGCAATGCCTGCAAGCAAACTAACAAATTAAGATTCACTCGGGATAGTTCTAATAACATAGTGGTGGTTTACTCCTCAGCTCATGCTTCACCTGTCACACCCAACATTCGCCAACAACAATCTGCCAATAACATTACCGCTTTCTAGCAAAGCGATTAACATGACTCTAGTGATATTCCAAATAAGAAAATCACAATTGAAATGATACCACTTTCAGAGAAATCACTCTAGCACTAGAATAGCGCTATCAAATGATTAAGATCGCTTTCACGGACAGAGAAATAAATGAGCCAAACCGCTAGAAATACGCTGCCACTGATTTTCCTTTTGGCAATTTTAAGCCCCATGTCGATCGATATTTATTTACCATCGATTCCTGAAATGGCTTTGTGGTTTAACGCAGCGGAATCAGATTTACACAGCACCTTAACTCTGTTTATGTTTTGTCTCGGTTTTGGTCAATTAGCTGCCGGTCCGATTGCCGACCGCTTAGGCAGAAAGAAGGTTGCCTTAGGTGGTGTGGTTTTATTCATTATTGGCGCAATCATCGCTATTTTTGCCAAGCAGCTAGAAGTCTTAAATTTCGCTCGCAGCTTGCAAGGCCTTGGCGCTGCTTGCGGCAGCGTTTCAGCCTTTGCTTGGATTCGCGATAACTTTGCCGCAGAAGAAGCTGGCCGCTGGATTAGTTACATTGGCGGTGCCATTGGCTTAATGCCGACCTTTGCACCCATTCTTGGTAGCTTGTTGGCGCTGAATTGGGGATGGCAAGCTAACTTTGGATTTATGGTGATTGCTGGATTGTTTTTAATGGCCGGCATCATGATGCGCTTTGCCAATGATGCACCGATTAAAATGGCAGCAGAAGAAAGTCAGAAAAATGATGCAATGATTAAATCTGGTTTAAAGTCCGACTTACTAGAAATCATTACCAACCGACAATTTTTGATTAGCAGCATTAGCGGTATGTTCGCGATGGGGGCCATCATTAGTTACGCCACCCACGCACCCACCGTTGCAATTACCATGGCGGGCATGAGCAGCATTGGCTTTTCAATTTTATTCGGCATTAATGGCTTGGTTCAATTAGTCAGCTCATTATTTGCACCTACTGTCAGCAAGCGAATCGGCCCGCATCTGACCATCGCATTAGGCCTAGTGATTGCCGGCTTGGCTGCCGTTGGATTATGGACACTGGATAGTACGATTGGACAACAATACCCATTAATATTCTTTGCCTTAACCGCAGTATTTGGCGTCGCCTTTAACTTGATCTTTGGTACCGCAGCAGGATTGGCACTCGCACCATTTGGTCACTGCGCAGGCACCGCCGCTGCTCTGGACGGATTTGCAAGAATGGCCGGTGGCGCATTAATTGCCACACTGGTTACCTTACCTGGTCTAAGTGCATTTAACACAGTTGCTCTAGCCTTTGGATTATTATTATTGCCGCTACCTTGGTTTATTAAAGACGGTATGTTCAACAACCAAGAAGAAATAAATTGTGACCAACAATATCAGCCGCAAGCCGCTTAAAGAATTTGATCATTTATCGACTCCATTGATTTGATCATCAAGGTCTGTTAGGTCAACGGACCTTGGGTAATTGTTAGGGGCGCTTTCAATTACCCACTCTCCACCCAAGCAGAAGTCTTCCTCCCCCGGGCTTCTGTTTTTTTTTACCTGAAATACTTCCCTTAATTTTCGAGCATTCATTTTTAATACCCACAAAAAAGCCGTGTAGAGAAAATCTCTACACGGCTTTTAATATCAATTGAACTTAGATTTTTGTGTCAAAATCATAGTTCGCATCAACCAACTCGCCAACACTAATATCATCAATAGATGATTGCTTGGCCAGCCATTGATTAAACTCAGACAGATCTTCTTCAGTAGCAGATTCATAACGGTCAGCAGACGTTATTAAACCATGGAAACTCTTTAAGGTTGCGCCACCAGCAATCACAAGATTACGAGTATCAGCAAAATCGATCATTCGATCTACTAGGTCATAAAAAGCATCTTCATCTAATGCTTCAAAAGTGAACTGCAGCTCAAAGCCCTTTATTGCAAACTCATGCAGATACAGCTTCTTGCGTAAGCGGCGGTTTCTATTAACATTCAGGCTCATTTTCATTGTTCAAACTCCAGTTCAAAATTGCTACAGGCCAGGCTAAGCGCCTGATTTCGCCCAAGCGAAGGGCGAAGCATAGGCAATAGTACAGGCAAGAACAACTATCCGCATCATTAACTTGATACCAATTAGCGGTAGGTTTTGGGCACTTCGGCGCATTTCAGTTCAGTAATAATATCGCGCGGCATGTTTTAGACACTTCGGTCAGTTTCAGCTCAGTAATAATATCGCGCGGCATGTTTTAGACACTTCGGTCAGTTTCAGCTCAGTAATAATATCGAGCGGGATGTTTTAGACACTTCGGTCAGTTTCAGCTCAGTAATAATATCGAGCGGGATGTTTTAGACGCTTCAGTCAGTTTCAGCTCAGTAATAATATTGAGCGGTATGTTTTAGACGCTTCAGTCAGTTTCAGCTCGGTAATAATATTGAGCCTAAGTTCTGGGCATCAAAATGGATGCAAAGCATTACTTCAGATGGCAACAATATCCATAGCAATCAATGTAAGCTTGCTGGTTGGGATTAAAATAATGTGCAGGTAACAATTCAGTCTGTTTAAAACCACAGTTCAATAATACTTTTTGACTGACTAAATGCTGCCGATCGCAATAGCTTACCAGTGACTGATAACCGGTGGCTTGCACTAATTTTTTAATCAATGCGATTAATAACTCGCTAACCAGACCTTGATTTGAAAAGTCCTGACTAATACCAAAGTGACATTCAACTTTGCTTGGTTGATCTAGCAAACTTTTATCAAACAGAACTAACAAACCAATCGGCTGCTGGGTCAAAGCATGTTCAATAATCAATGCCAGCCGTTGATTTTCTTGCCAGCTTTCGGCAACCGCCCATGACTGAACAAAAGCATAGGTTCGTGCTTTATCTGAATGTGGCAGCCTAGCTAAAAATTTCGATTCTTCTTCACGGCTACAATAGTTATCAAACAGCGCTAGCGAATCTTGCACTAGTAATGTTTCATTGGTACAGCGAGCAATTAAATTGTGACTTTGAATCGGCCAAAATGGATTCAACATTGATGACATTATCTTAATCCATATTTTCTGGACGAAAGCGCGCCATATGATAAGCCGATACATATTGGCCATTTCTAAAGGCATATTTTTTTGACTCACCTTCAATTTCAAAACCGAATTTCTTATACAATCCAATAGCTGTTTGATTATCGGTATAAGCTGTGATTTCAATTCGTTGAATATTCAACCAATTATCGGCATGGTCAATCGCAGCTGCTAGCAATGCACTACCAACGCCCTTACCTTGAAACTGTTCTAACACCCCCATACCAAAACTCGCGACATGCCTTCTTCGTGGTTTGCTATCAACGAAAAAAGCCAGATGACCGCATAATTGCTGGTCCATTTCAGCAACAAAGCTATAAGCATGCTGATCAAGGTTTTCCAGTCGCTTTTGCCACATCGCTTCACTAGGTATTGGTAGCTGTAAGGTTCCGGCAATAACCTTCTCATCTTGATATATTTTTGTCACAGCAGATACATCTGCCGGCTCACTTTTTCGAATCACTACCGGTGCCATGCTACTTACTCTCTATATAAAGTGTTGGCGGTAAAACTAGCCAAACAAACACCATAAATACTTTGCAATAAAAAATAAACAACCAAGCATAAAAAAACCGCTCTTGATTAACCAGAGCGGTTTAGTTGTCTAACTTTCTGCTTCATGGCATAGCCAGAGGATTCGCACTAAGCCTTTAATCTAACAACATTCTACCCGCAGTTTTTAATACCATACGGTTAATAGAATCTTCTGCTAGCCTTGGATCATTAGCATCTAGCTCAACCCACTCTAGGTTTAACGATTCTTCAGAAACAGCAAACACTGTCGTTGCAGCTTTCATTAAATAACGCACATCAAAGTGGTAATGAGCAGGTTCATGAACACCATTTTTATTCCGCTCTGGAATTAAATGAACATCGATATCAAAAATTTGATCGTTCAACAATTTAATCTGCTCGATACCACTTTCTTCAACTGCTTCACGCAATGCTGCGATCGACAATTCATTGTCATCATCAACATGACCACCCAATTGCAACCACATTTCTAGCTTACGATGGTGAGTCAGCAAAGCCTTGTCGCCGCTTGGATCTAAAACCCAAGCGGACGCAGTTAAATGACCAATCGGGTTTTCTCTTGAGGTAAGCTGCAAATCATTGGACGCATTAGCCACAAAATCTGACAGCTTGGCATGGTGCGCAGCTTCAACATCGTCAAACGGTTGATATTCAGACAGTTGGCGTAAAATCGCTTGTTGGTTCAGCATAAGCACTCTGACAGAAGAGAAGATTTTCGCCATTCTGCCAGAGTCGTCCAGCCTCAGACAAGTGTTACACCCAAGCTACATCAAGATATGAGCGCAGAATAAAGCTAGATCATTTGCCCATAGGCTGCATTTTAAAGAAAGCCGACGATAAGAATTTTTCACGAAGACATTCAAAAAGTCGACTTAATAACATTTCATGCTAAACCATTAACTTTAATAAGAACAATATCTTTTTTATTAAGCATCATACCAGCAAAACATTTTTATCTAACTTTTCTATAAATAAATCAAGCTGCCTTGTGACTTCAATACAAATTTCTTCTTCTTTTTCTAATGCAACATCTGCTTTACTAAAGTGAAGCTCTTTATTTATTGCTCTTTCAACAAGATTTTCGACTATCTGCTCTTTTGTATTTTCACCGTCCATATAACCCATACAGTATTTTTCAAATACTTCAATAGCAATAGCTTCATGATTCAAATTTGTAGCCCATAAACTTTCTGTATCTTTCGCTTGATAGCGAGCCAACTTACTTAGCTTTGGCTTGTCTATATCTTTTCTTCTATTTCTCTCTACTAAAGAAATATTCATCAATCCCTTTACCGCCAAATTAATTCCATTCTCGACCAAATCAGATTCAATTTTTTCTTTTCGATCATCTTTAAATATTTCATTCGCTTTTTTAACTATTGAATCAAAGGATTGCGGGAAACCAACATTATCATAGAACACATACAATATTGCTTTAAATTCTGGAGAACTTGTCTCAACGAACCTTTCTTGATCATCACTACCAATAAAAAATTTAAGCACGCCGTCAGATTCAATATTTATTTCTGAGATCGGCTTTTCTGGCACAAGATTGAAGGTCATTGCAAACTTCTTAATCAGATCATTAGTTAAATGCCTACTTAATTGCACGCTTGAATGACATAACAGGCTAGACCTAAATCTTCTATTATTAATAAAATCCATATACTGCTCGGAACGAACTAGATCATTAACCCCATCAAGTTTTTGGGCAACTGCCTCACTCATATTTCCAACATACATAGTTGATAAAGATGAGTCTGCTAAATATTGCAATTTATTATTGGAAGCTATCTCCATAAATTCATTGAAATAATACTGCTTATTATTATCTTCTAAATGCTCATGCACTAGATAATGATCACTATGCCTCGCCAGCAGGTCTGCTTCTTGAGCGAGAACAACTGAGTGCGGAGTATTTGAATCTTTTAAACTATCTTTTACAAAATTAATCATCGCGCGCGCTTGAACTAACTTATCTTCAGGCGTCTTAATATTTTTTACGTGATATAACATCATATCTCTTATTGTCCGAATCATATTCCATCCGGGCAATGTGTTATAGCTGATATACGCAATTCCATTTTCGCTTAGGTTTTCATTACAAACCTCAAGTATTTTATCGGCAACAAAATCAGGCACCCATGAAAGTACACCGTGGCAGATAATATAATCAAACTCACCAAACTCTTTATCAATGTCTGTAATAGACATGTGGTGCAATTCAATATTGTCTAATTTTAAATTTTCAATATGCTTCTTACCGCTGGCAATTTGAATTTCTGACAAATCAACACCAACGAACTTTGCTTTTGGATATTGTTCTGCAAACGGAATGATATTTCCTCCTTCCGCAGAACCTAACTCTAAAACCCTCGCAGTATCCAGCGCTGGAGGGTTCATTCCAAATAGCTGACCCATGGTAGCCAAATGCTCCATTGAGGATTGTTTGTATGGAAAACTTTCATAAGGCATTCTATCGTATGAATTATCATTCCTATCTATAACATCTTGGTCTGAAGCTACTTCTTGATTCATGCTTTTCTCCTGAAATTTAAATTTGTGACACTTTTGCCATTAATTAGATCATGCCACATTTTATGTTTTTTACTACTTGTAACACTATGTCCGCTTCTCACTCAAACCACGTCTAATAGTTGTAGTCAGTTGCAGAAAATCACCATGAAGACTCGAAGCACCTGAGAATGTTCATCTGAGAATTATAAACGCTTCTTGCTAAAATAACATGAAGCATTTTTATTTCAAAAAGCTTCTTATTAAACCATTAAAGTAAGAAATGAACATTTACTACTTGGGTCGCTAGCAAGCTTTTTTCGAGATAATTTCTTCATTAAAAATTTTCTATAACCATATCGCCACCTCTATTAACACAACAAGCAACGCGCATTCAGATTCGGATTCTTATAAATCTCAATCAATGGATTACAAGCAAAGCGTTAAGCGTCAACCAATAAAATTTTCAGATAAAAAAACGGAGCCTCTCAGCTCCGTTTTTTTATTGCATCTGATTAATTAACCAATATGCTTTCTGGCATTTCTAAACATTTGAATCCATGGGCCATCTTCGGCCCACTCTTCTGGTGCCCAAGAATGCTGAACACTTCTGAACACTCGCTCTGGATGCGGCATCAAAATAGTGCTGCGACCATCCGCTGAAGTAAAGCCTGTAACCCCTTCTGGCGAGCCATTCGGGTTCGCCGGGTAGCTGTCTGTCGCCTGACCATGATTATCTAAATATCTCAAACTCACCAAACCAGCCTGCTGAATTTGTGCCAATGAGTTGCCATGACGGAACTCAGCTTGACCTTCACCATGAGCCACCGCAATCGGCATTTTTGAGCCAGCCATTCCTTGCATAAACAAAGAAGGGCTATCTAACACTTCAACCATGGTTAAACGTGCTTCAAATTGCTCGGAACGATTACGCACCAAATGCGGCCAGAGATCGGCACCAGGAATTAATTCCTTTAGGTTAGACAGCATCTGACAACCATTACAAACCCCAAGCGATAAACTATCACTGCGTTGGAAGAACTCAGCAAACATCTCTCTTAATTGAGGATTAAACAGCACATTTTTAGCCCACCCTTCACCAGCACCTAAAACGTCACCGTAAGAAAAACCACCACAAGCCGCCAAACCTTGGAAATCTTTCAAGTGAATTCTGCCAGCATGTAGATCAGACATATGTACGTCTACCGCGTCAAAACCGGCTCGATCAAATGCGGCAGCCATTTCAGTTTGGCCATTAACACCCTGCTCTCGCAGAATCGCCATTTGCGGTTTTTTACCCAAATTAATGAACGGCGCAGCAATATTTTCAGAAACATCAAATGACAAATCGGCAAACAGCCCCGGATCTGTAGCATCAATATTTCTTTGGTATTCCTGTTCTGTACATTCAGGGTTGTCACGCAACGCCTGCATTTTACGCGTCACTTGCGACCAACGCTGGCGAAGTGAACTGTAATTTGCAGCAAAAATTTGCCCTTGTGCATTATGAATTTGCAGTTCCATCTGCTCGTTCAAGCCACCAAGATCCAGTACTTGATCATTGGCTAATCCTTGGGCTAACAACGTTTCACGAACAAACTCTAGCTGATCAACTGCCACTTGAATCACTGCACCCGGCCCTTCAGAGAACAGCGCCTGCACAGGGTCTGCAGCCAGTTCATCTAACCAGACACTGACACCACAATGACCTGCAAACATCATTTCAGCCAAGGTAGCCAATAAACCGCCATCGGAGCGATCATGGTAAGCCTGAATATGGCCCAGCTGATTTAATTGCTGAATCGAAGCAAAGAAACCCGCCAATTGCGCGGGTGCGCAAATGTCAGGTGATTCACCACCCAGTTCGCCATAAACCTGCGCCAAACAAGAACCACCCAATGCGTTGCTTTGATCGCTTAAATCAATAAATAACAAACGGGTTGCGCCGCTATTGCGCTTTAATTGCGGGGTTAATGATTGGCGAATATCCGTTACGGGTGCAAAGCCGGTAATCACCAAAGACATTGGTGATACAACTTCTTTTTCCTGCCCTTGCTCTTGCCAGGCAGTTTTCATCGACATTGAATCTTTACCAACCGGAATAGCAATATCCAGTTCTGGACACAACTCCATTCCAACCGCTTTTACTGCCTGATAAAGCGCAGCATCTTCACCAGCATGGCCAGCGGCGGCCATCCAGTTAGCTGACAACTTAACATCACTCAATTTTTCGATGCGTGCTGCAGCAAGATTGGTAATGGTTTCGGCAACGGCCAACCTAGCTGAAGCAGCCGGATTAATAATGGCCGTCGGCGCACGCTCTCCCATTGCCATGGCTTCGCCGGTGTAGCCATTAAAACCAGAAGCAGTCACCGCGCAATCCGCGACCGGCACCTGCCATGGTCCGACCATTTGATCACGATTGATCAGACCGGTAATGGTTCGGTCACCAATAGAAATCAAGAAGGTTTTATCGCCCACCGTAGGTAACGACAACACTCTTGCAATGGCTTCAGACAAGTCAATTTGTTCGGTTTCTAATGCTGGGCATTCAATTTGACGCGAGGTCACATTGCGCAGCATTTTGGGTGCCTTACCGAATAACACGCTCATCGGCAAATCAATTGGTTGATTGTCAAAATGATCATCAGCCAATTTGATGTACTGTGCTTCGGTCGCTTCACCGACAATGGCAATCGGGCAACGCTCCCGCTCGGCAATAGCAGTAAAAAGATCGATATTTTGCTTGCTAATGGTCATAACATAACGCTCTTGCGCCTCGTTACACCATATTTCCATCGGGCTCATACCTGGCTCGTCATTCGGCACTTTACGCAACGAAAAACTGCCACCAAGATCTTGGTCACTTACCAGTTCAGGCAAAGCATTAGATAAACCACCCGCGCCAACATCGTGAATGAAGTCAATAGGGTTTTGGTCTCCCAGTGCCCAACAGCGATCAATCACTTCTTGGCAGCGGCGCTCCATTTCTGGGTTTTCGCGCTGCACTGATGCAAAATCTAAATCTGCTGAGCTAGCGCCAGAATCCATCGAAGATGCCGCGCTACCACCTAAGCCAATTAGCATTGCCGGGCCACCCATCACAATGATATAGGCACCTGGCGCAGAAATGACTTTCTCAACATGATCAGCACGAATATTACCCATGCCACCAGCTAGCATGATCGGCTTATGGTAACCACGAATTTCTGAACCTTGATCGGTTGCGACTTCCAGCTCGAAGCTACGGAAATAGCCACAAATATTCGGACGCCCAAACTCATTGTTAAATGCTGCACCACCAATCGGCCCTTCCAGCATAATATCCAGCGCCGAAACAATTCGCTCCGGCTTGCCATAGTCAATTTCCCATGGCTGTTGGTATTCTGGAATGCGTAAGTTGGAAACACTAAAACCGGTTAAACCTGCCTTAGGTTTACCGCCTCGGCCGGTAGCACCTTCATCACGAATTTCACCACCCGAACCAGTTGATGCGCCTGGATATGGCGAAATAGCAGTCGGGTGATTGTGCGTTTCAACCTTCATTAAGATATGAATCGGCTCGCGATGAAAGCTGTAGCCATGATCAATAGTTGAAGGGAAGAAGCGCTCAGCAATCGAACCTTCGATAACTGACGCATTGTCTTTATATGCAGATAATACGCCGGTTGAATAATGCTCGTGGGTATTTCGAATCATCGAGAACAACGACTTGGGCTGTTTCTCGCCATCGATAATCCAATCGGCATTAAAAATTTTGTGTCGGCAGTGTTCTGAGTTTGCCTGAGCAAACATCATTAGTTCGATATCGGTTGGATTGCGCCCCAATTCTTTGAAACTATCCACCAAATAATCGATTTCATCATCGGCCAATGCCAAACCCCATTGCTGGTTTGCATCGGCTAATGCACTTCGACCACCAACGAGCACATCGACATGGCGTAACTCGCCAGGCTGATGATGTTGAAACAGAATGTCTGCTTGATCGGTTTGCTCAAGTACGCATTGAGTCATCCGATCATGAATTTCTGTTTCTATTGAAGAGCGATCCTGCTCAGTAATTCCCCATACACGATATACAATCCCTCGCTCCAGTCTTATTACGGCGTCAAGGCCGCAATTATGGGCAATTTCCGTTGCCTTGGATGACCATGGCGAAATAGTGCCTGGTCTGGGAACCACAACAAATTGTTGATAGCCCTGTTCGACTGATGCTGAACTATCCAAATCAGCTGGTCCATACTGCAATAGCTTCTTCAGCGTCTGCAGTTGTTGCTCGGTAAGATCGTTATCTAACTGGGCGAAATGGACAAACTCTGCCGAGATACGGCTTGCACAAGCAACAGACGCAACAATAGATGCCAGAAGTTTTTCGGCGCGAAAGGCTGAGAGTGCGGAACTACCACGGAGCTGCAACATGGTTTTTTCTTATACCGTTGAGCGACTTCAGGGACACAAATCATACTTGATTCACAAATTTGACACCAGATTTGATCTGAATCTTCGCAAATGATTCAGCTAACGCCTCGATCCTTGGCTTTGTGTTATCTTTTGTCTGGCTGCAGTTACAAATATCAATAGAAGTATCAATGAAAAAAATTCTTGCCTTACTCACAGCTTGTCTTTTGGTCAGCTGCTATACACACAATGAAAATCCGCTGGAACAAATTAGAGCCCGCGGCATTATACGTGTAGCTACAGTAGTTGATATAGCGACTTATCAGACCGATCAAAGCCAACCTTCTGGCGCAGAATACGACTTAATTACCCAGCTCGCAGCTAAACAAGGTCTTGGCATTGAAGTCATTCGCTACCCTAATATTAATTCACTGTATGAAGGCTTAGCACGTGGCCAAGCTGATATAGCTGCAGCGAACCTTTCTCCAAGTAAGCAACGAAAAAAACGTTTTTTGTTTAGCGATCCATTTATGCAAGTAAAACGCCAACTGGTATTTCGTCGTGGAGAAAACCGACCAAGGCGTGCTGAAGAACTGTCGGGGAGTTTAGTCGTTTCTGCTGGCACCGCTCACCATCATCGATTACAAAAAATACAGGCCGATTGGCCACAGCTGAAGTGGCGAGAATCTAAATCTCTTAATGCTATTGATTTGCTTGAATTAATCAATGACAACGCCATTGACTATGCACTGGTCTACTCCAACCAACTAGATTTAATGCGTTTAACTACACCAGAGCTAATGGTTGGCTTTAGCATGGACAAACAAGTCAATTTGAGTTGGGCTGTTTTGAAAACCGAAACTTCATCGGATCAAAACCCCGACAGTAATGATCTATTAAAACTAATTAACGCATCGTTAGTCAGTATGCGGCAAAGCGGCGAACTGGAAGTACTTCTAGAACGCCATTACGGTCATGCCCGCAACTTTGATTATGTCGACAACCGAACCTTTATCCGTCATACCGCAAATCGCCTACCCAAGTTTCGCCAATGGTTTATTGAAGCAGCTGCTGATCAAGTCGACTGGCGCTTAACTGCTGCACAGGGCTATCAAGAATCTCACTGGCGGCCCAGAGCGAAATCACCGACCGGAGTGCGCGGCCTGATGATGCTGACATTACCCACTGCCAAACAGCTCGGCGTAAAAAGTCGCTTAGATCCCAAGCAGAGTATTTTTGGTGGCACTCGATATTTGCTGCAATTAAAAGATCGAATCCCCGATCGAATTAGTGAACCTGATAGAACTTGGATGGCTCTTGCAGCATATAACATTGGTTTTGGCCACCTGGAAGATGTTCGAATATTAACTCAGCGGCAAGGTGGCAACCCAGATTCATGGGCAGAAATTAGCCAGCGTCTACCATTACTTAGAGAAAAACGCTACTACCGAAAATTAAAATATGGATTTGCCCGTGGCGACGAAGCCGCTACTTATGTCAAGCGGATTCGCCGTTATTTTGAAATACTTAAACAACTGGAAGATCGCGAGTTTGAGGTCGTCAAAACCGATACTGAAATCGACTTCGAAACACCTAAATTCTAAAGCTCAATTTAATTACACCAAATGCAAATAGACAGCTAATCCATCTAAGAACATCTGCACGCCCAGCATGACCAAAATCATTCCCATTAAACGTTCTAGCGCAATCAAACCTCTTTCACCGAGAAAACGGTTTAACATCGCAGAGCTAAGCAAGATTATCGTTGTCGCGCCCCAAGCCATCAATAACGCTATTGTCAGTTCCATGTGCTTGCCTGGATACTGATTGGCCATCAAGATCAAGGTCGCCAGAATAGATGGGCCAGAGATCATCGGCACTGCCAAAGGCACAATAAAGGGCTCACCTTCTGGTGTATCACCCATTATGCCACCCTCAACTGGCGGAAAAACCATTCGAATTGCAATCATCAGCAGAATAATGCCACCGGCAATTGACACCGTCTCTTGGCGTAACCCCAGAAATTCTAATACCCATTGACCAGAGAATAAAAACAACAACAAAATCGCTAACGAAATGAATAATTCTCTCAGCAGGACTTTGCAGCGTCGTTCCTCAGGAAGATCCTTTAGAATCGATAAAAAAACTGGAATATTACCCAGTGGATCGAGGATCAAAAACAAGGTAACGGCAGCAGCAAAAATGTCCATGGGCAACCTGACAGAGAATCAATATTGCGCTTATAACATGGTAAAAATTTGCTGCATCTGCTTTCAGATTATCCGTTGCAAATTAGGAATAGCAGGTGGTAAAAAATAATCTTGGCAAAAAAAACAATCCGCACCTGTAAAAGCACGGACTGCCTTATTACTTGATAGTGCTAGCGCTTAAGCTTTTTGCAAATCAGTCAAAAGGCCCAGCGCTTGATCTATTGCACTCTCTAGATGATCGACCTGGGCTTCTGCATATTTTTGCACTGCAACAGGTAAAGCATGCAACTCCCGATTGAGTGCTTTATAGAGCTGCTCGTAGAGTCCATTCAAAAGGTTCTCAACTCGCTCATCCTGCGCTGCATTTTGCTGAGCATGAGCTTGAAGAGTGCCGATGATATTGCGAATTGCTGCAGTAAGTATTGCCATACTAATACCTTTTGTTTTTATTATATGCTGATTGAATTGAAGCATTTTCTTTTGATCTAAGCATCCACATAATAACCCGTCGAATCAGCAACACTCAATAGATGTCTCAATTGAATATTGGATATAACTGCTTATGTTCTTAAACCATTAATAACGACAATCTTTCTACAACATTAGCGAAAAAAAGAACTTACCGCTTCAATCTTTAGCAGTAGATATTATCTTTATTTTATCCTGAGGCTTTCGATTGGAAGCTTTGTTATTCGCAAACTCGATCCAATCGATGCTACAAAAGGAAACGTCGCGGTTAAACCCTTATAAAAAACCTATGAATTAAATTTTAAGCATTGAACTGCAGCAACAAACAATACAGAATAAGCTACAAAATCTGATAGCGGTAAAGGATTTACCCAATAGATTTTACTGCTCTGTTGATTTTAATTACCTCGTTCTAACAAGGTATTTGTTGTAAGAAATCATCTAGCTCAAAAAACGCACCACTATAGTTCACGGATGAATCTATGCTAAGCCCACAGCTTTCACTAAACCACGCTGTATCAGCTAATTTTTCAAATGGTCAACCCTGTAACATTCAATTTTTAATCGCTAGATTTTTTATAGTCGCTATCCTTGCTTTTTTTATCTCGGCTCTTTTCACATCAGCAAGCGCCAGCGATTTCATGTTACACAAAGCCAGCCCATGGACTGTCGATCAAACATCAACCAAACTAGAAAAAGCAATCAAAAAACAGGGTTTGAGACTCTTTGCATCGATTGACCAACAAAAAAGTGCTCAGCGTATTGGCCGCCACCTACCGCCTACTCGATTAGTTTTGTTTGATAGCCTAGTCGACAATGCTGCAGTGATTCGCTGCCACCAAAGTCTGGCATTAGAATTGCCTCAAAAAACGCTGGTTTGGCAAGATGATAAAGGTCAAGTCTGGATCAGCTGGAAAGACCCCGCGCTTTGGATTGATCCGCTATCACAAGAGCAGCTTTCAAAGAATTGTTTGGAAATCAACGGGCGTTTAACACGGCTTTTTAACAAATTAACCCGCCAAGTAATTGAAATGCCGTAAAATCTGCATGAAAACCAAAGAATATTAGACGCTATCAGCAAGTTGGCAGATTTACGGTAAACTTTGGTTAGATGAGAAAATCGTGGGAAGTAGTAGGTTTTTCGAACACGATTGATTTTAAAACATATCACCCTCCATTATTACAGAAAAAACCATAATGCTAAAAAGTTTTACCCAGTTTAAAAAACACTTCTAAAAAATCTTGGTCACCATAGCTAGCGCCTATAAAGAATGGGCCAATAGCTGTATCCAAACCAAAATAGAGCGTCCCTGTAATGGTGTTGTCTTTTTCTTGTCCTATATTAAAAAAATCGCTTGGTGCTATCCGAGCAACTTCACCAATTACACCAACATAAGCAGGTATTGAAAAAATCTTCCCATCTTCACTTAATCTTTTAAATGTTTCAATTGAAGCATAACCAAATTTAGTTACTGGTATAGAACCGTTTCTAAACTGACCCAGCTGCCTAAAACCACCAAGCTGATAAAAATCAACACCCACTATAACAGCATTACTTTCATGCTCGATCTCTCCATATTGAGCATGAAACAATACGCCATAATTGTTTGCTATATTAAAGGCAGAAATAAATGACGCATCATAACGGTCAGTATTTATTGATGTTGCATCTAAATCAAATGAACGTGCTATTTTTAAACTCAACAAATTACCACTTGTTGGCCAGTCTGTTCTGTTTAGCGTATCACTTTCAAATACTAAGCCAACGCCGATTCTGGATGACGATGATGACGTGAAATTTTCTATAGTAGTCACAATGTCATCCGCTTTGATTCTATTGATTTCGGTTTCAACTGCAACCAACCCCCAAGTACCAAGCTCTCGACCCAGTCCAAGCTGCACACCGAGTTTTCTTACTAAAAAATCACCGATACGCTCATCACCAATAGTTAAACTTTCACGATCCCAACGAGCATATAACTCTGGTTGAAAGAAAAATCGGCCATCGTTGCCAATTGGCTGATAAATGCTAGCATTTAAAGCGATATTAGTTCCAAATTCGCCAGATAATGAAAAATCACCTCCATACTCAGACAGCGGTTTGCGAGTTATGCGAGCTAAAAACGAAAAATCTGAATCGCCTTTAAAATCACTACTCGTATTAAATCCCAGCTGCAGTAAGTTTCTTCCTAGCCGATCTTTTTTTAAATTAAGCTCGATGTCTCCATTACTTTTTTTACCAATATCGACTTCTTCAAACCCGCCAAAGGCCATTAACTCATTTCGAAATTTCTTAGATTTCTCGACATCAAGCCAGTCAACATTATCAATATTGCCGCGACTTTTAATAATGTTTTCTTTGATAATGCCTTCATTGCGAATTAAGATTTTATTTGATGCAGGTTTTTGATCAACTTTAATCGTTTTCAGGGGGCGTGCATTTCGAGGTGCTGCTCTATTTATAATCGATTGCAAAACTTGATGCGGCTGCGTTAATGCATATTGCCTACCGGCTTCAATACCCTTTGCAGAACGCTCATAAGATGCTGTCTTTATGCCGACCGTATTGGGTTTCCAATGAACGTCACCTTGTTGCAGAAAACTCAAATCTTGCTGTAAATTCTGCCAAATTATAACATTAACGAGTTGATCAAATGTTTGAGTAACAGAAATATTAGCATTGGGTTTGGGTGGCTCTTCACTGACATCAAGAGCAATAATAATATCAGCACCCATCGCTTTGGCAGTTCTAATCGGTAACGTGGATGAAACTCCGCCATCAATATAAAGGCGATCATTAATTTTTCTAGGCGCAAAAATACCCGGCACCGCCATGCTAGCCAAAATACTTTCTACTAAATCGCCGCGTTCGAATACTTTGGCTTCGCCACTTTGCAAATCTGTTGCTACCGCCCGAAAAGGTATGTTTAACTGATCGAAATGAGCATCTATTGGCACATCACGTAGCAAATGGCGATACAGCCCTTTGAGCCGCTGCATTGAATTTATTCCACCCAGCAATTGTGCGCCTTGTTCGCTGATACCCGCAATATTTCCTGATAAATAATCTGCTTCCCGATTTTTCTCAACATAGGATTTTTCGTTGCGCTGAACGATACCTGCAAATAATCGACCCCAGTTATTCTCAGTAAAAATATCGCCAATTTCGTCAGCAGAATAACCGGCGGAATAAAAAGCGCCAACCACCGCACCCATGCTGGTGCCGATAATGCAGTGAATGGGGACTTCCATCTCTTCTAAAACCTGTAATGCGCCGATTTGCGTGCTGGCTTTAGCACCACCACCGCTTAATACTAACGCCACATCAAGGCCGTCTTCATCATTAAAATCACAGGCATAACCTACCGAAGGAACAACCATCGCACATACGAACAAGGTTATTACTTTGGCAAATATGATGGAATTAAAATAATTTAATTTTTTCATTTTGTTTTTTAATAAATTTGAAAAACAATTGGTAATCTAGGGCTTGTTAACCTTATGTTTCTCATACTTCACTAGCCTGTTGCGCCATTGAAAACTCACACAAGAAATCGTTTAAATACCCTACGCATAGCCATAGCGTAGACATCTATAATATTCTTTGCGACCTAGCTGAAGATGATCATCTCACATATCACCAAAGCTATTACAGATACTGCTATAGCAAGCTACAAAATTGCTCATAGAAACAGTAGATTGAACTGCAACAAAGAAGGTTTGTAGAACCATTACCCTACTGGCTGCCCGCATAAAAAACAGACAGCACTAGAAACGACGAACCTCTCGACATAAATAGTTTAAGACTGCTTTTCCAACCCTACTGCCCAGAAGATTCTGAGCAGCTTTAAAATACCTTGATAAATACCCCAGTTAAAATCGACCATCCGAGCGGGTTCTCTGGCGCTCAACACCTTGCTCTAACCAGCCACAAACCGCATCGGTGCGTTCATCAATATCTCGGTAATAGGGCTTTATATCCAACAAAGGTGAGCCATCAAGCATGTCGACACCGGCAAACCGAATTCGATTTCCTTCTACCGATAACAAGCGAACCAATGACATACCAATACCTGATGGCCGGGTCGGTGCCCGCGTGGCAAAAACACCCCTTGGCTGATCATCCATATAAGGCACCACCTGCAATTGGTAATCTGAATGCTGGTTAAAGTGATAGATCAAATGAATATGACTGAAACCGTCAAGATCTTTTAATCCTTCGACATATTGAGTTTCTAGCAGAATTTCCCCGACAAATTCATCACCATATTTAGCTTGAATTGGCACGCCTGATTTTTCGGTAAAAGAAGTATTGATAACACCTATTGGCTGAATACTGACTTGCTGCATAAAATCCACCTGCAATTCATATTTATAGCATTACATAGCTAGTAACTTGTCATTATAAGGCTGCGCTAAAACAAAATTCCGACAAAGATCAAATCAACCAAGGCTAAAACATGAACAGATGCAGAGCGGCATTTGGCTGATATTTAATCAGCAACAGGATAAAAAATATCGTACTATGCCGCCTTTACTCTAATTAAGTAACAGCTAAGCAATCTGGTGCCTCTTCAATGATACGTCTGTCCAATATCAAATTACCGCTCAGCCATGATGAAACTGCGCTGACCGATGCCATTTTATCTCGTTTAGATATAACAAAAGAACAACTTGTTCGCTTTGACGTATTTCGACGCGGCTATGATGCACGCAAGAAAGCCAATATATTCTTAATCTATACCCTTGATGTTGAAACCAATATTAATGAACAATTGCTGGCCAATTTCGCTGATCATCAATTAGTGAAGCAAACGCCAGACTTAAACTACCACTATGTTGCCAAGGCACCGGAAGGTCTAACCGAACGCCCGGTAGTGATTGGCTTTGGACCCTGCGGACTGTTAAGCGGGCTTGTTCTTGCTCAGATGGGATACAAACCCATCATTCTTGAGCGAGGAAAAGAAGTACGAGAGCGAACCAAAGACACTTTTGGCTTTTGGCGCAAGAAGCAACTGAATACAGAATCCAATGTTCAGTTTGGGGAAGGCGGCGCAGGCACCTTCTCAGATGGCAAACTTTACAGTCAGGTGAAAGATCCTAAGTTGCATGGCAGAAAGGTCTTAGAAGAGTTTGTAGCGTCTGGCGCACCAGAAGAAATTATGTACGTCAGCAAACCGCACATTGGTACTTTTAAGCTGGTATCGATGGTGGAAAAAATGCGGGCAAAAATTATCGAGCTCGGTGGCGAAATTCGCTTCAGTGCTCGGGTGGATGATATCGACCGCGAAGATGGCCAAATTACTGGGTTAACGCTGTCTAATGGCGAAAAAATAAATTCTCGTCATATCGTACTAGCTATTGGCCACAGTGCGCGCGATACCTTTGAAATGCTTCATGACAAGGGCGTTTACATTGAAGCCAAGCCGTTCTCGATTGGTTTTCGTATCGAGCATGAGCAGTCGATGATTGACGACGCACGCTTTGGCCCCAATGCAGGCAATGAAATTTTAGGCGCGGCAGACTACAAGCTGGTTCACCACTGTAAAAACGGCCGTTCGGTTTACAGCTTCTGCATGTGCCCTGGTGGAACCGTTGTCGCCGCTACTTCAGAAGAAAAATGCGTTGTGACCAATGGCATGAGCCAATACTCGCGAAATGAGCGCAACGCCAACAGTGCTGTAGTGGTTGGCATTGACCCTTCTGATTACCCTGGCCATCCATTGGCTGGCATCGCACTGCAACGTCAATTAGAAGGTAATGCTTATCTTTTAGGTGGCGAAAATTACGATGCACCCGCACAGAAGGTTGGAGATTTCCTCAGAGGTAATCAATCGAACGAGCTAGGTAAAATTAAACCTTCCTTCAAGCCAGGTATCAAGCTGACTGATTTGTCTAAAGCTTTACCGGATTTTTGTGTAGAAGCGATTCGAGAAGCCATTCCAGAATTTAATAAAAAAATTAAGGGTTTTTCTACCGACGATGCTTTATTAACCGGAGTTGAAACTAGAACTTCTTCACCAATCAATATTAAGCGTGGCGCAGATTTCCAGAGCATTAATACCAAGGGATTATATCCTGCAGGCGAAGGTGCGGGTTATGCAGGGGGCATTATGTCTTCAGCTATTGACGGTATCAAAATTGCCGAAGCGATTGCTTTAAGTATTAATAGTAAAGTTTAATCGGTTATTTCCGGGCTCTTTAAATGGAGCCCGGATTATCAAAATCAACTACCTCACTTAAAACTGATATTTCATTCCCAGCAAATATTGGTAACCACTTTCATTTAATTGCTTGCTGCCTAGCCAATAAATGCTATCTTGCTGCCAATCGTCTTCATTGGTTCTCTGATAGGCCATTTCAGCTTGCAAGCTCAGCTTAGGGGTCAGTCGGTAATCGCCCGAAATTTCTACTAATGTTGAACGAAAATCAGCGTTTTCCGCATTCACTTGCTGATAATCACCGATACTTTGCAGCCAGTTAATATCAATCGATAAATCAAGATGGTTTTCCTGCAACCCTTGCCAGCTAGAGCCTATGTTGATTCCTGAAAAGTCTAGCTGTTGATCCACTTCTCCAAAATAACCACCTTGACCATTACTCACTGGCTGAGTGTAATCCCGTAGATAATCAGTTCGCTCCAGCGATAGCGAGCCATAAAACGAGTGATTTTGACCGGTATGATAACTGGCACCCAAAATTGCACCTAAGCGGTTTTCTTCAACCAAACTACTCTGGCTTTTATCATATTGATCTTTCAACAGATATAATCGAGTGTTAATTCCTAACCGCTGAACAGCCGTATTCATTTTCAATTCAATTTTTTGCTGCTGTAAATCGGCAAGGTAATAATCCATCGATTGACTGGTATTTTTAAACTCTGAACCGTCTCGATCTGACCATGCAATCTCACCGGTCAAGCTAGTTCTATATGATAAAGACTTACGTGCCTTTAGCCACAAACGAGTTTGATCTGTATGCTCTCTATTTTGATCTGGCCGCCAGTTCGAGCGATTTTCTGCGCCCAACTTGAGATTTAAGCCTGCCAATGGCCCCGACAGCTCTGAACTATAGCGTTGACTACGAAGATTATTCTTAGACCAATTGGCGATACCATTAACAAAAAGCGGCACGTCCAATTTGTTTTTTCTTTGGTCAAATGCATAGTCAAGATTCAGATTCCATCGAGAGAAAAACTGATGAATCCATCGAACGTTTGCATTAATACTATCGATTGACCCATTCAATTCTCTATTTTGGCCAACAGCTAGCTGATCAACGTTCAAGTATTTGTTTTGCTCCAGAGTGCCATAACTTAATTGCGAGAATAGATGATCTTTTTCGCTAACCCGATAATTAACCGACAAAGCCACTGTTTGAAATAAACTATTCGGCGCAGTACTTCGCGCTATCCGATCATTATTCAAAATAGTTTGCCCATAGACTTTACCATCATTGGTTAGCCTTGATGCTTGGTAACTTAACTGGAACTGGCCATTTTCAAGTTGATGTTGTATCCCGGTATTTACTTTAATTTCTTTGTTATCAACCTCAGAGAAAACGACTTGAGGATTTTGATTAAAAAATAAGTAATTTAACCGAGTACCGCTGGCAGTATTTTTCTTATGTTCTAGCTCAACAAAAACACTGGTGTTTTGAGATAAATATTTTTCAGCTTTAATTTGTGTTTGTTGTTTTTTACGGTCAAATTGGCTGTTGTTAGCGCCAATAGTACCGCCATAGATCAAACCGCCACGCGGGGTAATATTCAAGTCATCTTGATAAACAATCTGGTTAGCATTCAGCGCAAGCGAATATGAATTATGTCGCTGCATTTCAATCTGAATATTATTTTGACCAGTGCTTAATTTCGCATCTGCAGTGAGCTGATATTGCTTCTGGCGCGAAAGGTAACTCGCTTCTGTTTCTGCTAAAACACCGTTGCTATCACTCTGCCTTAGTCTTTCTTGAGCAAGTTTACTGTCAGTTGAATAACCCGCGTTAACAGATACATCTGTTTTACGATTACTTTTATTCAAACAGGTTTCGCATTGCCATTGACTGGTATCGATTTCTCCAGAGTTGATTCGGCTAAAATCAAATCCTTGCGCGGATACTTCAGCAGATGTCATCGCGGCTAAAGATACCATTGCCATAGATGTAGCAATCTTAGATATGACAGCAACCAACTTTAAAGCATCATTTTTATCAATTCTGCTTTTCATACTCGCCTCTCTGCTTGTCAGGCAACACAAGCTTTTGGTTTACAACGCGCCTGGCAAGTAAGATGTTATTTTATGAATGAATTACCCAACACATTCGATGTAGCCGACAGAGCACACCACCGTGTCGGCATAAATCGTTATAATTGATTGCCGCCATGAATATCGCTATGGCAATTTAAGCAAGACTTACCATTGATTGCGCTACCCACATTGCCCGCCACATTTTGATGTTGCCCAACATGGCAGTTCTTACATAAGAAAGGCATCCGTTGCTTCAGCAAATAGCGCTCATTAGAACTATGTGGGCTGTGGCAAAGTGCACAGTCTTCTGCAACCGGCGCATGCTCATTTAGGAACGGACCTCTTTTTTCGGTATGACACTCAGTACATGTCTGATTAATAGTCGGCTGAATCAGCATATTCTGGTTAAGTGTTCCGTGAGGATTATGACAGCTACTACAGGCATACAATCCTTCACCTAACATATGATTAGAACGCTTATGCTTATCCATTTTTCGTTCTTGGTGACAGGAAGTACACACTTGATATTGATCAGTTTTATCTCGAACCTTGTCATCACCTTGATGCAGCGTATGGCAAGAAGTACAGCCAACATCATTCGATTGGTGAGCACTACCTAACCAAGTAGTTTTATTATGATCATCTTGATGGCAATTGAGGCAAACACTATTTTGGTTATGCTTGGACACAGGTGAATTTTCACCAAAAGTCACCATCGGCTCTCTAACTTGCCCCTCTTCTGGCCAGGTTGCATGCTCACCAATTGGACCATGACAGGTTTCACACTCTTGCCGCTGGAAAGGTCCATCTTTTATATCTACTCGGCCATGACCGCTACTAAAAATACCAGTAGCGTCTTTGTCAGAATATTGGTTATGACACGCCAGACACGTATCGGCTCCCCGCTGAGAATAATTAGCTGTCTTGAACTTCTCCTCCAGTAAAACATTGATATCTTGTTGTAAATCCTGAACCGATAGTTCTATTAGCTCAGCACTAACAGCTGCAGAGAAAACACAAAGCGCAACACTAACCCATACTGAAAAAAACAAAGTTTTATGTTGTTGAAATATGTTTCTGAGTATTTTTTTCATTTTATTTTTTACCCAAAAAAATCAGCTTAGTAAAACCCGCGACCAACATGTTGCTGCCTGACGAGATATCAATTAAAACCGATATCAAAACAGAGGAACATCATATAAAACAACATATCGAATCAAAAAGCGCATTAAAAACAAACAACTAACCATTATCACTATCATTTCAGCTATCGAGCCTTATCGCCAAAAATGTTTACGATTCGTTACAACTATTAGTACAGTAAAAATGAACCTACACGGCAGTGTTCTGAATGTTCAAAAAATCATTCCTCACCAACAATGATGCTTTAAATAGGTTCGCTTATCGAGTTTTTTTCTAATTTTCTTAAACAAAAATTTCGTCAGCAACACTAAAAAAAATGCAAGTGATTTCATATGTTTATTAACACTTCTTATACAATGATTACAACCAGGGTAAGGCACTGAATTATCGAACAATTAAAAAATATAGATAAAAAAAGCCTGTAATATTACAGGCTTTTAAAAGATCGATTGCGAAGTGTTATAACAATGATAATTAAACAGAAAATGAACAACTCATCAGATCTGATAGTTGCTCTTATCTCCGATATCAAAGTGCAACGGCATCTGCCATTTCTTCCATGCCAACAGCAGCAATAAGCCACCACAGGCGCTACCACCAATATTTGCCAACAACGTTAAATCAAATAGCTGAAGCAACCACAATACAGCAACCCAAATGGGCATCGCCTGCAGCCCTGGCACTTTAAAGCAGAAGTATTCTTTGTATGATAAGCCGCCCATCACCAGCAAACCGGCACCAAAAGCCAGCATCGGTAAAATTTGCCAGCTCGCTAACAGCAAGCCTACCCAAGCAGCAAACTGTAGAATGCTGCGAATTTTTTTATCGTAAATATGAAGCGACGACGCGCACATTGCTGCTGCAGTGAGAAATGGCAACATGCTTGCCTCTACGCCCCACAATAAGCTTCCTAACAAAGCGATGCCACCAACTACAAAGCCCGATCGATAGATCACGACAGTGATGTAATCCAAGGCGTCCATTACCGGTTTAATATGAGGGTCTGCCATAAATTCCTTCCATTAGATTATTTGCTCGCTAAATCAAGACTAAAAAACTGCCTAGCTCACAATTTTAACCATTAGTAGCAAGCTAGTCTGGCAGGGCTTGACCAATCAATCCATACCTACAAAGGGAAGATGTTTTAGGTAACAATTATGTTTGGGTATCATGCTTGGTATCAAGCCGGTAAATCCTTCGTCACAGCCAGTCTCAGCAAACCCTTGATATTTCTATCGGGTTTACTGTTATCAGCCGCTGCATTTGAAAGTAACGCTATGAGCAAAATTTCCTTGCCCATAACCGACTATTTTCAATCGCAAAAGAGTCAGCTTAATTGGTGGCCATCGCCAGCAACTAGCCTGCCAATTAACACATTTATAAAAAAGATACCCTTGCAGCATCGCCGCGTTGCCAAAATGGCCGGCCTTGATCTGAGCAACCTAGTTCGACTCCCACAAGATACCGCCACAGAAATCCCTGACCTGAATTTAATCTCATATTTACACACCCAAGCAATTCGACTGAGGTTTGAACCTGCTAGCAAAGCCTTTGAAAATGCCTTGCCTCGAGTTTCGAGCCTTGAAGCATTCAACAAACGACGGGACTGGCTGCGAAAAAACCCGGCAAAATTATTTGAAGAAGCAAAGCTGGAAGATGTATTCAAAACTGGGCAGAGCAATCGACTATTGAACCGGTTAAAACAAAATGGCGTGGCGTCTTTCTTGGTAGCCAACGATCGCCTGGGACAATGGGGCTATTTCTCCACAGTCAACGATTCCAGCAAAAGCTGGAACCGGCGCTGGAAAATATGGAGCTACTACTACCTGATAAGCTGGTGGCTAACCAACGAACATGGCATTAACCATTTAGAGCTGGACTCGGCACCCGTCGAAAAAAAACTGAAAGTGCATTTTTGGTCAAATGCTTTTTCTGTTGCTGCAGATGCCATTCACACTGCAACCGATGATAATAACCAACTTTTTGAAACAGAATATCAAGCACAAATTGCCGCACCGGGTAGTGAGAAAAACTACTTTACCGACGTTCGCTTATCAGGTAATCGAGGTGAATCTCGCTGGGGTGAGAAGCTTTTCTTACGCAACCAAAAATCTAGTTGGAAACACAGCTCCAGCGAAGACAAAACCGATCTGTTTCAAGTCTTTGCTTACCAGCATTTCCGTTGGGATCAAAAATTAAGCAAAAACCTCAATAAACTAGATTTAGCAATGAAGAAACATGGTCAGCCAATGCCGGTAATGTTATCTAAAGTCAATGCGATTTCTGCTAACTACGCCGCTTATTATGAAACAGACACCCATGACCCTAAAGTTGCTGGCTGGTTTAGTGAAGCTTTAATTCGGTTAATGAAATTTAATTTTCACCAAGGCGGCTATTTTATATCTGAGCTTTCGGGAGATAGGCAAATTAAACAATCACCCGGCTACGATGATAGAGTAAAGAGTAATTTAAATTATCTGCTTTGGAGTGAAAAAAACAAATCTAAAGCCAGAAAAACCAATAATAAACAAGTTATTTCTCGATCTTTTGGCGGCATTACTCGTTCTGGAGAAGCCTTTCGAATGATTAATAAAGCCTGCCCTGCCGGTAGTATATTATTTGAAAGCAGTAGCAATCTGAACGGCGTTAGCTCATTAGCTTGCAGAAACCCTAAAACCAATGATTATCATTTATTGCTGGTCAACAACAGCAATCAAATGCATAGCTTAAGACTACGTGTACCATGGGATACCATTAAGGCAGGTAATATTATCACCAGCAGCGACATTAGCCAGACCTACGCTGGGCAACCCACTGCTATCGCCTTGATGCCTTGGAACAAAAAAATCACCACGCCACTTCTATCTCAAACGATTAAACTGCTAAGTTTTCATAATGCTAACCACAGCAATCAGTTAAGAGAATATAAACCTGCCCAGAAAATTTTGATTAGCCATAAAGATGCCAGCAAGCAGCCCAATAGCATTTTGTTGCGCCAACAAGAACAAAGACAAATGCTTTATATGGATTTTTTACTACCGAAGAGAAAACAGCTTAATAAACTGTGGTTAAAAATTAAGGGGAATGAACAAGCACTGACTGAAGATCATGTATTGCATGTTTTCAAGGCACCTAAGGTTCAAATATCTACAAATAGTGATTTATTTAAAGCCAACCAATCTGCAGGCACCATTCCGCTAGACTGGTCTGATCTAGCCTTAAAAGGGCTAGTTAACCAACAGCTTACTTCCCAACACCCTATCCAAACCTTGCATGATATTAAGAGCGCCAATGGCTTAGGACTTGACCTTTCTTTGATCGCTACCTTTCAAGTTTCTGGGGATCAAATGCAACCGTATTATGCCGACATCTCTGATGCTATCGAGCCCGACATGGCAAATTACCAAATACTGATTGCACGAGTACCACGCAAGCGCTATCAAGAAGCTGCAGAACCTGCTTGGCAACAACAGCGGTTTCGCTTTATACCAGATAGTATTCGGTTGATTGGGTTTTATGATGATTGAAATTCAATAACGAGAGAGACTCTGTTATCGAATGTTATTGCATGAATCACGCTGCACATTCAAAAATTTCTATAGCAAAAAAACCGTGTAAAATGTATTTTTACACGGTTTTTTATATTAAGACTATTTGGCTGACTAATGACCTGGCTTAAACAACCCGCCCGATAGAATCGCTTGTATCGTTCTTAAGGTTAACACCGGCACAACAAAGCTTACTAAAAGCAATGAACCCCATGCCAAAGCTTGCAACGGTCGCCCACCGACTTGTTCAAAGTAAATCTGACAGGCAACAGAAAGCGCTGCCAATGGGAATGAATAAGCCCACCAAGACATAAAAAATCGAATGCGGGAAAAGCGGCGATACTGACTGAGCAATAGCAAGGCTAGAAATAATGCTAGAGAAAATAGTGCGCGGCCGATTCCATTCAATTGACCATGGCTTAATGCCATCCAAGCGACAAAACCTGCCGCAGGCGGTGCAATCAAAATAAATAGTGTTGGCAATAATTGATCTGGCAGTGGTTCGTGAAAAATCAAACGGTTAAATACCAATACTTTCAACACGAGCCAGAAAATCATGCCAACTGAAAAGAACATCCAGCTGATTTCTTCAAAACCTAACGCCACACCAGCGATCGGAACCAAGGCATTACCGACTACAGGAATAAACCACGCCGGAGTTATATGCTGCAGATTAAATTGCGGATGATATATCCAGCGGTTAATCACGGTAATCGACAAAATCAGATGCGCCAAACTACCAACCACCCACAGTGCCGTCGCCAGCTCTTTGCTAAACGGCATTAAACAGCCAGCTAGCAATAACAAGCCAATCGACCAAGCCGGAAAAAAGCTCAACTTAACCGGGTGAGCAAACTCATCAGCAACTTGCTTGCCAAACTTGAAACATTTAATTAGGTAACAACTGCTAATCAGCAGCATGACGAAGGCTGCAATCAAAGCTAATCCATTACCAATAATCACTGGTAATGACAGAACCACTGCTGCCTTTTGCCAAGCAAGCGCCAGTCCACTCAAACCCATAACCACCGGAAAGAATGCCACCGGAAACCAGGCAAGCCAACTTTCTGGTTCAGATTGATCTAGTCCATGATGACCATGAAGATCAGAATTTTTCATTTGAAAACCACTATATTTACCGGTATCCGTTGGCCTACATCAGATGAGACATAAGAAATTATTATTTTTAGTCAGATACAAATCACCCCCCAAGGCTTCAATTATCGAAACTTTGGAGGGTAATTGTAATAACTGCTATCGGTAATGCTTAAATTCGTCGGTCACCTGATGTTTTTGCAATATTTGTTTTTCAATATCAGGGGATGAATCAATTCCACCATGCCAGCAGTCTTGATACATAATAATTCTGTTTACTCGCGTTCGACGAATATACACTTTATAAAACTGTTTAAGGAACCCATCGGCACCACATTGATTTTGGATTTCCTTAGTACAGGTGCGCAAATTCAGTTGAGCATCTTCAATGCAATTGAATTGCTGCCCATGCGCTTGCTCAAGGAACTTTCTCAACGGCATATCCAGAATAACCCAATCAATTGATTGGCCAGCACCTCGATTAGGGCGCCTTTTCAAGCTTTCTGAATACAAAACCTCATTACCGTCTTCTTCTATATAATATTTTTTCTTTCTGATCGTACCATCCTGACGAACTTGGCAAGATTTGTAACCGAAGGTAGTTATACATTCAGCTTCCACTTGTTGCGCATACGTCGGAGACAGCCAAAGCATCAGAATACTAACCAGCATCAGTTTTCTCATACCGCAAGAGACCCTTGTATCGACTCAAATTGAATGCTTAATTCGATGCAAGAGGCATCAAACAGCAGCTAATAAGCATTTCATTATTGCTGTTAAGATGTCATGGAAAATTGATCTAGGTTGGTAAATCACTAGACAAGTGCCCTTCCAATCTTAAAAAGTGTGATGAAAAGAGCACTAAATTCATATATGCAGTCAAAATAATCGGAATTGCAGGTAGGCGATAAATGAGCGAAGCCCCGATCACTTACAGTGGTAAGTGATCGGGGTGAGCGAAAGAAGCTAACACCCCTGCAATTTCAAGTACAACAAGTATAATTAAGCCCGGTTTTCTTCTACCGCATGACAGGCAATCATTCGTCCATCAGCCAAAGGTAACAAGCTAGGAATTTCGCTGCTACAACGGCTATTGGCGTAAGGACAACGACCATGAAACACGCAGCCTGGCGGCAAATCAACCGGAGTAGGCACCTCACCCTGCATTTTTACTTGCGGTGGGCGATTATGCTCCAGTTTTGGAATAGCACTCAATAACGCACGAGTATAAGGGTGGCGCGGGTTTTCAAACAGAACTGATGTTTCAGACAGCTCACATAATGTACCAAGATACATCACTGCAACTCGAGTACCAAAATGCTCCACTACTGCCAAATCATGGGTAATAAATAGATAAGTCAGATCACGCTTTTCTTGCGCCTCTGTCATTAAATTTAAAACTTGCGCTTGAATAGACACATCCAGCGCTGAAATAGGCTCGTCAGCAACAATAAATTCTGGATCTACCGCCAATGCTCGCGCAATACTGATTCGCTGCTTCTGACCACCTGAAAACTCATGGGGATGGCGCTCACCCCACGCCGGGTCAATACCGACCGACGCCATCACCTCTGCAACCTTATCTTTAATGCCCGAGGGTGATAACTCAGGGAAATGGAATCTGACCGGTTCTTCTAATGCATCTTGCACCCGAATTCGAGGATTAAGCGATGCATAGGGATTTTGAAACACCATTTGCATCTTTTTGCGATATGGCATTAATTGATTGGCAGATAAGTTATCAATCCGCTGACCTTTATATTCAATGGTGCCACTAGTCGGCCGGTTCAAACCCATCACAGTACGAGCAACAGTCGATTTACCGCAGCCGCTTTCACCCACCACACAAAGCGTCTCACCTTTTTGTACTTCTAAATTAACGCCATTAATTGCATGAACAAACTGCTGGCGTCTTATCAACTTGCCACCATCAAAACCTAATTGATCTAGCAAGCCACCTGAGATATCGAATTTTTTATACAGGTCGTTAATTTTTAGAATCGTTTGACTCACTATTTCGACCCTCCCTGCTTATTTTTTAATTCAATGGCTTGCTTTGCTTGTTCCGTATATTGCGGGTTAAACAAATGACAAGCGACTCGATGATGTTGGCCATCCGCCACTTCTGCGGCTAAATATTCTTCCGGAACTTGCTGCTGACAAGGTGCAAAGCAAAAATCACAACGCGGATGAAAAGCACAGCCATCAGGGGTATTTTGTAAGCCTGGCATGCTGCCACGAATCTGATTTAACCGACCACCGGGTTGAGCTTGCTGAGGCAATGCGGCAATTAAACCTTTGGTATATGGGTGGTAAGCATTATCGATAACATCCCGAGTTGGACCTTCTTCAATAACCCGCCCGGCATACATCACCACCGCCCGCTGAGTCACTTCAGCCACCACCGCCAAATCATGGGTAATTAGGATCAGTGCAACCTTATGTTCTTCACATAAGCTCACCAGTAAATCCATAATCTCTGCCTGAATCGTTACATCCAGCGCCGTGGTTGGCTCATCGGCAATTAACAATTCTGGTTCGGTCAGCAAGGCAATCGCAATCACCACTCGCTGGCGCATACCGCCGGATAATTCATGGGGATATTGGTCAATTCGTTTATCTGGCGAAGGAATTTTTACCTGAGCTAAACGATCAATTGCTATCGACTTAGCTTCTTTTTTACTGATTTTCCGATGGGCCCTTAAACATTCAATCATCTGAGTGCCAATCGTCAGTACTGGATTTAATGTCATCATCGGATCTTGGAAGATCATGCAAATTCGGTTGCCACGCACGTTCCGAATTTGTTTTTCGGTCATCTCTGCCAGATTTTTGCCATCAAATAAAATCTCACCACTACTAATGTAACCCGGCTTACTGATTAAATTGAGAATCGAAAATGCTGCAACTGATTTACCCGCGCCCGACTCACCGACAATACCGAGTCGCTCACCGGCTCCAACTTGAAAAGATACATCTCGTAAAGCTTTCACTGCGCCCTGACTGTTTAAATTAGTCCTGACTGCAAATTCTACGCAAAGGTTTTTTACTTCAAGCAGTGCCATGACTTAATCCTTATCCAGCTTGGGAGTTAGAATAACTTTAAATAATGACATGAATTAATCCTTATATAACTTTGGATTTAAAACATCACGCATAAAGTCACCCAGCAAATTAATGACCAGCACCAATATAATCAAAACCAACCCCGGGATAGCAGTAATCCACCAGCTACCAGAAAAGAAATACTCAAAACCCGCACTAATCAAAGCACCCAGCGACGGTTGAGTCACCGGCATTCCAAGGCCAAGGAACGACAAAGCAGCTTCAGAGATAATCGCATTGGCTACCTGAACAGTAGAAATAACCAAAATCGGCGATAAGGTATTTGGCAGAATATGCCGTAGCATAATTCTGACATGGCCAAAGCCCATCACTCGAGCTGCATCGACATATTCTTTTTGTTTTTCAGCCAATACCGATGCTCTAACGGTTCGCGCATATTGTGGCCATTCTGCAACGCCAATTACTACAATCAGCATAAACAATGCTAATTGCTGGTAGAGCTCCGTTCCAAAGGCGGCCTGGAATATTGCCAGGAAAATAATCGCTACCATCATGGTAGAAAAACTGAGCTGAATATCGGCCACTCGCATTAAAAAGCTATCTAACCTACCTCCGAAATACCCTGCAGCCAAACCAATTGTGATGCCTAAAAAGGCTTGCAACAGCACCGCACAAACACCAATCAACAAAGAAATTCGCGTGCCATATAAAATGGTACTGAATAGATCTCGCCCTTGGTCATCGGTGCCCAAAACAAAGCGTTCATCACCTTCTTCCTGCCAAACCGGCGGAATCTCAGAATCCATGATATCTAAAACAGTTTGGTCATAAGGATTCTGTGAAGCGAAGATAGGGGCGCAAATTGCCAAGGTGACCATCAGTAGCAAAATAACCGATGAAAAAACTGCGACCTTATCTTTTTTGAACTGCCAGTAAAATTCTGAACCTGCCCAGCGTTTTATTAATGATTTAGCTTGGCTCATCATTTTGCTCCCGCCAGCTTAACCGTTGGGTTCACTAGTGTATAAAGCAAATCAACCAATGTATTAACCACCACAAAAACCAAACCAACCACAATCAAATAAGCAACAATCAATGGCGTATCCACTCGATTGACTGCTTCTAAAAACATAAAGCCCATACCCGGCCACTGGAAAACTGTTTCGGTTAAAATGGTGTAAGCGACCATGGTGCCAATTTGCACACCGCCCACGGTAATTACCGGCAGCATGGTGTTTTTTAGCGCATGTAAAAACCAAATTCTTTTGCGCATTAAGCCTTTGGCCCAAGCGAATTTAATATAATCCATCTGCAGAACTTCCATCATTTCTGAGCGAATTAATCGAATAAACAATGGCAGCATAATCGACGCCAAAGAAACCGCCGGCAATATAATATGCAACCAGCCATCTTTGGTGGTTAAACCACTGTCCCACAATCCTAAAAACGGACTAGTTTCACCTCGACCGAATGATGGCAGCCAACCTAATTCAACTGAAAAAAGATAAATACACATAATCGCGGTTAAAAAAACCGGTATAGAGATGCCGATCGTACTCCAGCCCATAATCGCTTTTGAGCCCCAACTTTTGGGCTTGATCGCAGAATAAACGCCCATCGGCACCGATAAAAACAAAATCATTAAACTGGATACAAATACTAGCTCTAGCGTTGCCGGCATTTTTTGCAAAATGACATCAACCGCTGGCTCTTTAAAAAAATATGAAGTGCCTAGATCACCGGTGACTGCTTTTTTAGCAAACCGAACATATTGAACTAGGAAGGGATCGTTGAGGCCGAGTTGATCGCGAAGCGTTTGTCGTTGTGCTTCAGAAACTGACTGACCGACCATTTCACGTAACGGGTCACCCAGATTGTCCTGTATCGAAAAGCTGATAATGCTGATGACGAACATCACCACCATCGCCTGAATCACTCGTCTGATCAGGAAAGCAAACATAAGACCGCCTGTTTTTGAGTCGCTTGAGTCTAAAATCACCGCAACCTGAGTGAAGACTCAGGTTGCGGTTCTATCAATCTATCTGTCTCGCCAGATAATTAGCCCTTGCTCTATACCAACCAATAACAGCGGTAACATAGAGGTCAGGGCCAATTATCCATTGAGATATGGGTTACTAATAAGCAGTTAATACATTAACTACTTTTTAATCACCAAGTCGCCTAGGTAGGGGAAGTTCATGACGTTAACAATCGGTGAAATATTGACACCTTTACGCGCTGCCCATGCTAGATTTTGCCAATGTAATGGTGCAAAAGCGGCTTCATCGTAAGCAGTTTGTTCCATTTGCTTGAGCATTTCTGCTCGCTTGGCTGTGTCAGTTTCCTGCTGCACTGCAAGGGTCAACTTATCTACATTCTTGTTGCAGTAGTTACCGCTGTTGTATTGGCCAAAACCAGTTTCTGCATCTGGACACATCAACAAAAATTCAAAGAAGTTACCGGTATCTTCGGTATCTGAATGCCAACCAATCATCATCAAATCAGCAGAGCGTTTATCAAACTCTGGCCAGTACTGAGCTTTCGGCATGGTTTTCAAATCGATTTTGATGTTGATTTTAGAAAGCATTGAAGCCACTGCCTGTGCGATTTTCTCATCATTCACATAGCGGTTGTTTGGCGCCATCATAGTTAATGTAAAGCCCTTCGCGTAACCGGCTTCTTTCATTAACTTTTTAGCTTTTCTCAAATCATAGCGCGGCTTAAGTTCAGCGTTGTAACCGGTGTAACCTTCCGGGCTATTTTGACCAGCAGCGGTAGCAAAGCCCCGCATAATTTTCTTAACAATACCCTTATTGTTGATTGCATGAACAATCGCTTGACGTACTTTAGAATTTTGTAACTCTTTACGTCGCTCTTGGTTCATCTGGAAGGTAATGATACGCGTACCAGGCAGCGTCACTAAATTGGTTTTGGAATTCTTTTTAATTCGCTTTAAATCAGTCGGTGGTACCGGTGCAATAAAATCGACATCACCCGACAATAAAGCAGCCACTCTAGTAGGCGCTTCTTTGATTGGGGTTAATACGATTTTATCGACATTACCTGGCGATTTTTTATCCCAGTAATTGGTAAAGCGTTCAAATTCAACTTTTACCCCCTGTTGACGTGAAGTCACAATAAATGGACCGGTACCAGAAGCTGTTCGAGAAGCAAAAGAATTACCATGTTTTACCAAGGCATCTTTTGCAGTACCATTTTCAGCAAAACCGGTATAAAACTTGCTATCCATTGGGAAGATATAAGTCGCGGCATTTAATACCAGTGGGAATGGCTTATCGGTTTTTAAATCAATGGTGTACTTATTCACCACTGAAACACCAGAGAAAGGTGCAAAAACCGCTTTAAAATCGGGGCTGTTTTTCAGACGATTAAAAGTCCACTTAACATCTAGTGCAGTCATTTCATTACCTGAATGAAATTTTACACCTTCGCGTAAATGAAAACGTACCGTTGTATCGTCAATCCGTTCCCACTTATCAGCCAGTCTTGGCTTGATCTGCAGATCACGTCCCCAACGAACCAATGGGTCGAATACCATATGGGAGAATTGCAGCATACCGCCAGATAACTGCTCATGAATATCCATAGTGACTGGATCTGAATCATAAGCGACTCTTAGGGTTTCAGCTTGAACTGAAGCAACACCACCTATCGCCAGTCCTACAGTTAAAGCTGCCGCAGTCAGCAGTGATTTTCCTGTTTTAATCATTCTAAGCCCCTGTTTGTTTATTAATAATGTTATGTGCCGAAAGCAGGCCACAGCCTATCTACGTCTCGGCAAGAGCCATCCCAGCATAAGCAATTTTGACTGAGATCACATCGTTTTCATTCTTCACGCCTTAGCTTGTCACTTTTTCATCATATCAATCAAGAATATTTATCTGATCATAATCAATAGTTATTCACTTAATAGTTAATTAAGGCATCACTAATGATCGGTTCTCCCTGCTGGCAGTAGGCCTTTGGCCATCGACTCACCGCCCTACTCGCTGCAATAACAGACATCTGTTAAGCTGCGGAAAAACTCAGGATAATAAACAAGAGGTTCACCATGCCTGAATACCGCTCCCGGACATCAACCGCCGGAAGAAATATGGCTGGCGCACGCGCACTTTGGCGTGCTACTGGCATGAAAGATGATGATTTTCATAAGCCTATTATTGCGGTAGTCAATTCCTTTACCCAGTTCGTACCCGGCCATGTGCATTTAAAAGACATGGGCCAACTGGTAGCAAGAGAAATTGAAGCTGCAGGTGGAGTAGCAAAAGAATTTAATACCATCGCAGTTGATGATGGTATCGCAATGGGTCACGACGGCATGCTTTATTCACTGCCGAGCCGTGAGATCATCGCCGACTCTGTTGAATATATGGTCAATGCCCATTGTGCCGATGCAATGGTCTGCATCTCCAACTGCGACAAAATTACCCCCGGCATGTTAATGGCAGCACTGCGATTAAACATTCCGGTCACTTTTGTTTCTGGCGGCCCAATGGAAGCCGGTAAAACATCGCTATCTCCGCATAAGCTGGATTTAGTCGATGCGATGGTAATGGCCGCCACCGACGATGCCACCGATGAAGAAGTCGACGCCGTCGAGCGTAGCGCCTGCCCTACTTGTGGTTCTTGTTCTGGCATGTTCACCGCTAACTCAATGAACTGCTTGACCGAAGTACTTGGCCTGTCATTGCCTGGCAATGGCACCATGCTGGCAACCCATGCAGACCGTAAAGAATTATTTCTCGAAGCAGGAAGACTGACGGTTAAAAATGCTCGACTTTATTACGAGCAAGATGACGAATCCGTATTGCCTCGCTCAATCGCTAACTTTAAAGCCTTTGAAAATGCCATGACCATGGATATCGCCATGGGCGGTTCTACTAATACCATCTTGCATTTATTGGCAATGGCGCAAGAAGGCGAAGTTGATTTCGACATGGACGATATTGACCGCTTAAGTCGCACCGTGCCTCAATTATGTAAAGTGGCACCTAACACGCCAGAATATCATGTTGAAGATGTTCACCGCGCTGGCGGTATTATGGCGATTTTGGGCGAACTCGACCGCGCCGGTTTAATACACAACCAATTGCCTACCGTTCATAGCAGCACCATGGCCGAAGCTTTGGCTAAGTGGGATGTCAAACAAACCACTGACAAAGCAGTGCATCATTTCTTTGCAGCTGGCCCGGCAGGCATTCCAACTCAAACCGCATTTAGTCAAGATTGCCGCTGGCCATCACTCGATCTAGACCGCGCAGCCGGTTGTATTCGTGATTACCAGCATGCCTTTTCTAAAGAAGGTGGCTTAGCAGTTCTAGTTGGTAATATCGCCGAAAAAGGCTGCGTAGTTAAAACCGCCGGTGTTGATGAATCAATTCTGGTATTTGAAGGCCCTGCGCGCATTTTCGAAAGCCAAGACGGCGCAGTCGCCGGTATTCTGGCAGACCAGGTTTCTGAAGGCGAAGTGGTGATTATTCGCTACGAAGGCCCGAAAGGCGGCCCGGGCATGCAAGAAATGCTCTACCCCACCAGCTACATTAAATCCAAAGGCCTTGGCAAGGCTTGCGCATTATTAACTGATGGTCGTTTCTCTGGCGGCACTTCCGGATTATCTATCGGCCACGTTTCACCTGAAGCAGCCGCTGGCGGTGCAATTGGTTTAATCAAAAATGGCGATATCATTAAAATAGATATTCCAAACCGCAGCATCGACGTTAAATTAACTGCTGAAGAATTAGCAGAACGTCGAGCCGCAGAAGACGCCAAAGGAAAAGACGGCTGGAAACCAGCAGAAGTTCGCCCACGTAAAGTATCTGCTGCATTAAAAGCCTATGCATTACTGGCAACCAGTGCTGATAAAGGCGCAGTGAGAAACCTGGATATGCTGGATTGATTATCCCGATATAAAAGGTTTAATAAATTAAACGCTGTAGGTTTGATTAGCCGAAGGCGTAATCAGACACTTGTTAATTGATTGCCAGATGTCTGATTTCGTTGGAACTCATCAAACCTACATAAAAGCCGCATTAATTTAAATTAATGCGGCTTTTTTATTAAATTCATTCCTAAACATCAAATCCAGTTAAGCTGTTTTAATTGCATCCAGGCAGATTCAACATGCTGGCAAGTCATTAATTGCTTTTTACGCGCATTCCACTGCTGGATCAAAGCGAAGGCCTGCTCTGGTGATGTTGCACCTTCATAAGCTGCGACCCAATGCACCGTTGCCAACAACTCAACACCATAAGGTGATTGATAACCTTCTATTAAATCAGCAACCCGTTGAACATGGCTTGTTATGGCTGAGTCGGCTTGTTTCAAAAATTGTTTCGCGTCATTTAATGCGCTTTCGGTTGGCGTAATTTCTGCCGCAACCACCCCATCGCCAACACCTTGAATGTAATGCCCATCCATTCGTTCCAAAGCGTGTCGCAGCGCATCTGCATAAGGGCCATACTGGTGTTTAACAAAATTTAATTTTAAATTCTGTCCAGAAACCTGAAGAAAATAAGCCAGTTTCTGTACTTCAATTTTCGACAAACCGTAATTCTGGCTTTTATATATTTCCAATAATGACAAAATCGCAGCACGGCCCGGTGTCATTTTAGGCTTGCGGCTACCCACTTCCATGTCACTGGCTTTAATCGAATCATTTGGTTCAAACACGCGAACTTCAACGGCATCAATCGCAGAGAAATATTTGATGATTAATGGCTTGACCACCTGCCAATCCAGTCCGCCATTACCACATCCAAGCGGTGGAATAGCAATTGAGCGAATGCCAATTTTTTGAATTTGTTCAACCAGATCTGCCAGGCCGCTTTCTATATCAGCCAGTTGCGATGCACTGCGCCAATGGCCTTTAGTTGGAAAATTAATAATATAGCGCGGCGTTGCCAGCCCACCCAGATCAAAAACAAACATTTTCCCCAAGTGAACCTGCTCATCCTTGCACGCTCTGGCATAAGCTTTAAAATTATCAGGCCATTTTTTCTTAAACTGCAGCGCAATGCCTTTACCCATCACACCGACACAATTCACAGTATTGACGATTGCATCAGCATCGTGCTGTTGCAGCAAATTACCCATTACAGAGTTAATCGTCATCACTATATCCTGTTAGATACTGAACAGCAGTTTTCTGCCAAAACCATATTTAAAAATACCAATCCTTCATCACAACTACTGACAAGCTCATTGCGTACTACTGCAAAATTGCACCTACCTGCTGAGCTCTCGTATTACTTGCCACCCCTATTCGATCAAATCCACGCCAAAGGCACCAATTATGTTGATACCGAATGCCATCGCATTCAAGCAGGCGGGCGGGCGACCCGCATTCCCAGTGAAATTGGTAAGCCACAAACAGACTACTGGATGTTTTATCAGGTATATTTGGGATTGCAATCTAAAAGACTGAGCACTATGATTCAGGCATCTCATCTACCAGCGCAAGCGTCAGTGTAGAAAGAGTTACGGCTCCGTCTTCATCAGAGGGCGCGGCCAGCTTTATCCCTCTGCAGATCAAACCCCATTGTTTTTATATCGATTCCATCTTTTTGTGTACTTCGTACGCTGGTGCTCACGCTCAATGTAGAATGCTGTCCAGGGCAAGATATACTCCCCACGGTCATCCAACACCACCAGATAACCTTCTGACTCGAGCCATAGATGTATCCTCTGGTTTTTGCCTCGAGGTTCCGCCCAAACTTTTAACACTGCATCTTCGCTGTTTTCAATAATCGGTCTAGGCCAACCAATTCTTTCACAGCGTCGAATATCCGGCACGCGGTCATCTTCAACCGTTCCTTCAGAGATCATATGCCAAAAAGTGGCAGATTTTCCGTCATATTCCGGGTGCCGCTTAAGCCCCAAACGCTTACCTCTGAAAACTGGCTTGTCTTGCTCAAAATCCTGACGAAAAACTTCATAAACCGCAGCAAAGAAACTACCCCAATCCCCGGCAAAGTCCTCCATAAGAATTAACTCAGGTAACCATTGTGGATTCAAATGCATTACCCCTGAGAATTCCAGATAAACAGATTAAATTTATTTTCTCTCTGCAAGGTATTCTGAGTGAGCCGGTAACCACTCCTTGCTTTAATTCGTTCAATTAATGCTATTTTTGCCGAGTTTGATGAATAACCACGGTGGAGGTAAGAAAGCGCACCAATAAGTAAGTCAGCCAACTGCAATTGCTCCGCTTCATGAGAGTGAATCCGCTTTACATCACGTATAATTTTTTTTGAGTAGTCATACGCATTATTGCAAAGCACATCATGCAGCTTGGTAATTTTTTCATGCCCCAGGGTATCTTTTATGTCGATATACACAAAATAACGACTGTCTGGTTCAAAGATCACTTTCAGCATTACAAAAAACATTTTGTAATACCAGTCATCATGACTTTGCGCAAAACGTTGATGATTCAGCAGTTGTTTATCTGGAACGACAACTGCCCGGAAGTGCAGATCATCATCGTCGAAGAAATAATCAAGCAATTCCATATAAAACCCAAGCTTGGATGGGCTCACCTTGGTCCACTTCACTTCAAAATTGCTGGTTAACTTATGCTTTATTTTGATCTCTCGAATACGTTTGGCAATTTCCAATCTCTTGGAAACCGGACACCAAATAGCCCCCAACACCATCGACTTTTGTTGATCATTTTCAAGATGGCATGACTCATCGCAGTAAACATTATATTCCACAGCTATACCAGTTGTTTAAAGCCAGACTGCTAGCAAAAGCAACAGTCTAGCTGAAAAGGTTTTGTAGTCAAAATTAGTTACCCCAACGCTTTTTCCACCATCGCATCGGCCAGATGCAGGCGGGTTTGTTGGGCTTGTTGGAGGTGGGTTTTTAGGTGGTTGCAGAGAGTCGATAATTGGAGTGCTTGACTAATTATTCTGGCTTGTTCCCCTGAAGGAGGAATCGAAATTATATGTCGAGAGAGCTTATCACCTGTCAAATGTTTTATTGTGGCTCCAGTAAATAGTTGAGCAAGAGAATCATTGGCAGCATCTACCATCAAGCATATTTCTAGATACTCAGGAATCACACCAGTGTATGTCCTTGCGCGGTGAAGTGCTTTTTGAAAGTAAATATCAATGTTGTCATGTTGCCAAATGGCACAACGCCCTGGCTCGCCACCTTCGCAAATCAATAAATCTCCTTTATGTAACTCAAACTCTTGCAGCTCAGCATGTTCAAATTTCATTTCTTTAATATCTAACAGGTCAATTTTTTGCCATTGGACATTCGTATTTCGTAAATACTTTTTCGATTCACCTTGGTCCTTTGCTTTGTCGAGCATTTTACCTAACCGCGAATACGCAACTTCAGAAAAACGACTCCACTCCCACCCATCAGGCAACCCAAACGGCTTTTCATCCTCCCCAATCGGCGGCAACGCTTTCTGCTTCTTAATCTTCTTCTCTTTGATCAATTGCTCCTTTTCAGCAGCAATTTTTTCCAGCAGTACAGACGCAGGTTGATCGTTCGGGTCTTGAGGTACCAGCTTGCCCATTACCGCCAGTTGCAGCACGGTTTGTTTGAGCTGGTCGATGCTGGATTCTGTGGTGAACAGAGTGGTGAAGTGTTCGGCAATGCGGTGCCAGTTCTGTTCCAGTTCGGCGGCATCGGTGCTGCTGGTGAGTGTGGCGAGCAGGTTTTCTACCAGTGATGTGTGGGCGGTGAGGCTGGTTTCGGTTTGCTGTTCCAGCTGGTCGCACAGGGACATGAGTTCGTTGACTTTGGTGACTATGCGGTGTTGTTCTGCGAGTGGAGGAAGAGCAACAATAAGGTTCCGCACTTGACCTTGAGAAACGTTTTTCATGGAGCTACTTGTGCCACCTGCAACCTGCGCATAATAGCTACGAGAAAACATGCTGTTATTTACTAAATTTATGTAATGACTTGATACTGTTTTTGAAAATTGGAATCGAATAATTTTGTCACTCATCATCAAGTACTTTGGAGCATTTTCTGGCACTACAACAGCCTTAGCCACAAGCTCTGCGGTATTCGCCCTTGAGATAAGAAAGTCACCACTTTTCACCTCGTATTTGGGGCGAGGTTCTAGCGCTTGAGGTAATTCTTTATTTTCTTTTGGCTTATATACTCCCCACGTAACCGCACTTACCTTCAAAACACCCCAGTTATTACCTTCCCTTGGGTGTAATTCACATTGAGGACTCCAACCTGCTTCAGCAGCAATGGTTAAATCGTTTAATCGACAAAACTTCCAGTTTTGCGGTAACTCAAATGGCTTGTCACTCTCAGAAATTGTTGATAATTCTTTTTGCTTTTTGATCTTTTTCTCTTTAACCAGCAGTTTCTTCTCAGCAGCAATCCGTTCCAACAAAACAGAAGCCGGTTCATCCTCAGAATCTTGAGGTACCAACTTACCTCGAACCGCCAGCTCCAGAATCAGAGCACGCAGTTTTTTGATGCCATACAGCTCAATCTTCTTGCTGGAACCTCGGCCAGTGGCGTTACGCTTCTGCACCGCCTGCGCCCAAGTAGCAATATTGTCAGTAATCAGTTGCTCTACAGCAGCCATTAGTTTGCACCTTTGGCAGAATCGTTAGTTAGTGCAGCACCCAGAATCCCCTTCAACTGATCCAGCAAACCGTGAATCTGTTCCTGTTGCTGGGCGTATTCTGCGAGCAATTCATCGGGGTCGTGACTGATGATTTCGCCAACGTGAGGGTTCTTGATATCGAGGTTGAAGTTGCGTTTGATGATCTCATCAATGCTGACTTTCCATGCCTGTTCGTTCTCAACCCGTGCGGCAAAACCGTCAGCTTCATCGCCCCACCATTGTTGTTCGGCTTTGAACTCTTCAAACTTCATCGGTTTGGTTTTGCTGTAGTTCTTTACGCCTTCCGGATACGGGTGCTCGTAGAACCAGGTCTCTTTAGTGGCTTTCTCTTTAGAACCATCGCCTTTGGTAAAGAATAAAATATTGGTTTTAATGCCAGTGTAGGGATTAAATACGCCGTTGGGCAGGCGCACGATGGTGTGCAGGTTGCACTCTTCGGTGAGTAGCTTTTTGATTTTGGTTTTTACGCCCTCGCCAAACAAGGTGCCATCGGGCAGTACTACCGCGGCAGAGCCACCATCGGCCAATACTTCGACAATTAATTGCAAGAATAAATCGGCGGTTTCCCTAGTGCGCATTTCCGCTGGGAAATTCTTTTCAATTCCGTCTTCTTCTGTGCCACCAAACGGCGGGTTGGTGACGATAATATCGATATGGTCATCCCAGCTAGACAAGGATTTACTCAAGGTATTACCGTGGCGAATATTCACCGGCACTTCAATACCATGCAACAGCATATTGGTGGTACATAACAAATGCGGCAATTGTTTTTTCTCAACACCGTAAATCTGTTTTTGCAGGGTTTTATGGTCTTCGGTGGTTTTTACCTGGCTTTTTAAATGGTCCATGGCGCAGGCCAGAAAACCGCCGGTGCCACAGGCCGGGTCAAGAATGGTTTCACCCAGTTGCGGGTTAATTCGGTCAATCATAAAGCGGGTGACGGCACGCGGAGTATAAAACTCACCGGCATTACCGGCACTTTGCAGATCTCTTAATATCTGCTCGTAAATATCACCGAATAAATGGCGTTCTTTGGAGTCGGTGAAATCAATATCATTTAATTTATTAATTACCTGACGCAGCAAGGTACCGTTTTTCATGTAATTAAATGCGTCAGAAAAAGCGGCTTTTACCACATGGCCACGCGGATTGGTGTCGATGGGCGCAATTAGGTTTTTTAATTCCGGAAATAACTTGTCATTAATAAACTGCAATAAATCATCGCCGGTAATGCCTTGGCTGTCTGCCGCCCAGTTGCGCCATAGGTATTGTTCAGGAATTGGCATTCGATAATGATTATCTTGCTCAAATTCCAGCTCTTGTTCTTGGGCGTCAAACACTTTAAGAAATAACAGCCATGACATTTGACCTAAGCGCTGCGCATCACCGTCAACACCGGCATCTTTACGCATAATATCTTGAATGGATTTAATGGTTGCACTGATCGACATGATGTTCTCTTGGTAAATATTTAAAAATGGGTGATTATTTCGTAGGTTAGATAAGCGCAGCGCCATCTGACATTTTTTCATTGCCAGAGAACCTAAGGGCTTTGGAACATATAAAACACCCTGAAAACCCCGGGTGCGCCTGAAGCTTACCCAGGCTACGAAAACCAGACTGAATCAATATAACGCCATCCGATCTATTTGAATTGTCAGAAGGCGGAGTGCTTTTCTAATCTACTTTTCAGCTCATACTAACCGATACGATAGATTTCAGCTTCTAGCTCGGTGAGGGCTTGCTCATAATCGGCCGGTTTGCCAAAACCTTTTTTAACGATTTCAATCGGTCGACCAATCTCGCTAAAAGGCTCTAGCTTGAGAATGTTTTTATTCTCAATTTCTTGCACTCCGACATCGGCATATTTCTCTAACAAATTACTCAGTACCATTTGAGCGGTTTCTGAATAACGTGTGAAATAATTGCGCTTTTTCACATTATCCGCCCGCTCGCGGCGGGTTAGCGGCGGCTGATCATACACTACATGGCAGATCAAATCGAAAGGATCTAGCGCCTTGCCAACTTCTTGTTCAAGCGCATCCCACAGCACTCCGGCAGTTTCTAACTCATCTATAATGGCTTGCTTACGTTCGCTATCATTCCATTTTTTGGTGAATTCATCTAACGAAGCAAACTGTTTTTTCAGTGCCTTTTTGGTGTAATCCTTAAAGGACTCGGTGACCAGTTTGCCATCGGTGTCATAGTACTGCACTCGCTCAGCCATTACTTTTACCGTCACGCCGTTAACATGGAATTTAGTGATTTTTACTTCTTGATCGTCTGTCGGCTCAAAATCTGTCCATGGCTGATCATTTGAATTGTTAAAACCACCATCAGCTTCAGGCGGAATTTCATGAATCAATTCCGAACCATCTATCTCAGTTGGCGTGTAATCGTCACCTTCAATATTAACGTCTGGGTCTTCAACTTCCGCTGGCGTGGTATTGATAATTTTTACCGGTTCACCATCAAAGCGTTCATCGGCAAACAGTTCTGTGGCTTTTTTGAAATCGAGAATGGTGAACCAAAGCTTGTTGTACTTATCATCAATTCGAGTGCCACGACCAATGATTTGTTTGAACTTGGTCATTGACTGAATGTTCTGGTCTAACACCACTAGCTTACAGGTTTTTGCATCAATACCGGTGGTCATTAATTCCGATGTAGTAGTAATTACCGGATAGGCTTTTTTCGGATTGGTGAAATTTTCTAACTGCGCTTTACCCAGTTCATCATCACCGGTAATTTTCATTACATATTTTTCATTTTTCTGATATTGCTCAGGGTTTAAATTAATTAAAGCCCGGCGCATTCTATCGGCGTGGTCAATGTCGTTGCAGAAAACGATGGTTTTCGCCATCGGGTCAGTACGTTTTAAATAGTTGGTAATGGTTTGCGCAACTAAATGGGTGCGCTCATCAATTACCATGCTGCGGTCGAAATCTTTTTGATTATAAATTCGGTCGTCAATAATTTCGTTATTTTTATCCACCTGACCTTTAGTGGGTCGCCAGCCTTGCAGGTCAATATCGATATCCACCCGCACCACTTTGTAAGGCGCGAGGAAACCGTCTTCAATACCTTCTTTCAGTGAGTAGGTATAAACCGGATCACCGAAGTAATCGATATTAGACACTTCATTGGTTTCTTTCGGTGTGGCGGTTAAACCGATTTGAGTCGCACTAGAAAAGTAATCGAGAATTTCCCGCCAAGCACTGTCTTCTGCGGCACTGCCACGGTGGCACTCGTCGATAACAATCAAATCAAAAAAATCTGGCGAAACCTGTTTGTAGGCTTTTTGATGTTCTTCTGGCCCGGTCAGCGCTTGATATAACCCAAGGTGAATTTCAAATGCCGGGTCAACTGTTCTATTTTTTGACCAGGTCATCGCGGTGCCAAAAGGTTGAAAGTCACCCTTTTTGGTTTGTTCGATTAGTGCGGTTCGGTCGGCTAAAAACAAAATCCGTCTTTTATTTTTAGCTTTCCATAATCGCCAAATAATTTGAAATGCGGTGTAGGTTTTACCGGTGCCGGTCGCCATGACTAATAGCGCTCGATCTTGCCCCGATGAAACCGCTTCTATGGTTTTATTGATGGCTTGCAGCTGGTAATAACGCGGGGTTTTTCCGCTATCATCGTCGTAATAATCTTGGGTGATAATTGGCAGTTGCTGTTCGGTATAGCCCTTCCAAATACAAAACTTTTGCCACAGTTGCTCAGGCGTTGGAAAGTCTTCCAATGCAATTTGGGTTTCTAGCGTTGCGTTACAAAGGCCAGTTTTGTCGTGAAAGATAAAACCATCGCCATTGGTTGCAAACACAAACGGCACATCAAGCAGCCGGGCATAATCTAACCCTTGCTGCATGCCTTTGCCCATTTCATGTTTGTTGGCTTTGGCTTCTATTACCGCTAGCGGCATGCTGGGTTTATGGTAGAGCACGATATCTGCAGACTTCACTTTCAACCGCGATGCGACTGTACCTCGCACCACCACCTTGCCATCACGCAGTTTTACTTCTTGGCGAATCTGGGTTAGATCGTCCCAGCCGACATCTTTGATCGCAGGCAGCACAAACTTGCTGATGATATCGGTTTCAGAAAGCTTCGATTTATCAATACCGTGGTGACTCATAGACTCGCTGCCCTGCGCAATCGCCAAAACTGACGCCTCTAAATTAGCGGTCATTGTGGCACGAGTTTACGGGTTAAGCGACTGGACTAAAGTAGAAATCAGGCGAAGGTTGATATGAGTAGTACGCGGCAATAGTCAACCGACAAAGGCTGCGTGAAACTGATCATCACGCAGCTTTGTGGTGGCTTAAACCGGCCATTTTGACAGCATCTGGCAATGCATTATCAGCGGGTGCCGACCAAGCCATTGTCACGAACTTTCATGCCATCTAGCAGTAACACTAAAAACGCTTCATTGGTCATCCCAGCAGCGTGTAATTCCGGATACTCATCAATTCGAACTTTGCCACGAATTTCCATATAAGGAAATCGAGTTGAACCTGCCTCAGGGCTACTGGCCACCCATTTAAATTGCAACTCTTTTTCGCTGTAGCGACCCGGGCTTATCAGCAAACGACCGCTGCGACCTGCTACTGAAAAGCGCTCACTGGCAAAATAGCGAATAATACCCGTTTCATGATCCATTGTTTGCTGCAGATACTCTCGCCTATCAGCAGAGTAAGCTTCAAATACAAAACGAAAACTGGTTCGCTTTCCATTGGAATGCATCACGCTTAAATACTCATCTGGCAAAGCATTTGCAGTATTCATTAATATATCGTTATTAATACAAACACCGAGCTGATTATGTGGCCAAGCCTGGTGTTTGAAAAGCAGTGCCCTATCAGAAAAAGTTTTTACAATTTCGGCATATTTGTTTTTATATTGACGATCATGGCTTTCATATTCTTCGGTTGGTGCGGAAACTTCAATAGCATATTTATGATCTGAAAATTTTCTTAGACCATAGGCATCCAATATATAACCCTCATATGGCCCACCTTGATCAAAAAAATCATAACTGGTTATCAGGTCCAGTCCGCTTTTATAATCCTCATAATACGTTAAAGCTTCTCCAATTCGCTCTGAACTCTTGAGCTCCGTATTTTCTATCCATAATTGCGCGGCGTTATCATAGCTGTAAAGTCCACTTTTTCCCGACCGATTCCTACCATCCCGAATATCAAAAGTCAGACTACCGTCTTTATACAATGAATTGTAGTATTCTAAATCTATAGGCAATTCAATTTGATAACGACCTACACAGACTTCTTTAAATAAATGAGAAAATGGCATATCCACAGTCCTTTTCGATACACAACCGGCCATCAAACTGGCAGCCAACAAAACAAGCATTATTTTTTTTATCATAATCCTTTACTCTCCTTGTCAAAGCGGTCGGCTTGTTGCCACAACAATTCTGAGACTTTGACCATGACATCATCGCTATCAAAAAACAGCTGATGTTCCTGATCTAATTTCATTGGAAATTTATGACTATTTAGTAAATTAGGGTGCGTGCCTGCGCCACTATGAACCGTTGCATCACCCGGGGCACTGGCTGGCTTAATTTGAAAGATATGGCTATTTAGCGGGCCAACCGCTCTCATAATTTGTAGCCGTTTACCCTCATCGAATATCGCCGAGCGGTCTGCATTTTTTAATCGCTGTTGATAATCTTTAATAGACTGAGAATCTGCCAGAGAGATTTCACCTTCACCAAAGGAAAAGCCATAATTCTGATCCGCAACAATTTTCCATTCATAAGGCTTTCCTTTAGGGCTTTGCTGCGCAGACCAGACGCATTGATCATAGGAAGGCATATTCTCATTCACCCCATAGAGCAACCGAGTATTAAAATGATAATAATCTGAGAGATCTAAATGAAATTTCTCTGTAGAATCTATTCTTTTTCGATGATGCTTTACCAGATTTTTAATTGACACTCTGCTTCTTGGAACAAGCAACTCAGGCTGAATCAAGCTATACCATTGCGATAAGTCTTTATAAAAATCATAGATTTTCTCACCTGGAAAATCTTTGTTGATAGACAGTGTTTCCTGCCCCTCAACTTCTATTTTTAGCCAGTCAGAATTACCTTTGGCATCTCGATAATGCTGATTAGGCAGCAATTCCAGCCCACCTTGGCAAAAACCTAATATCGCTGTTACTTCAGCTGCATTCATCCCCAAAGCAACACCGGCTGGCATTCCATAACCACTGCGCGCATTAACATAAGTGGCCGGACTGCCATCGGTAGGCATGGCACCATGAATAACTGTATCAATATCAGCATTCTCCAGAACTGCTGCAGAACGGGCGACAAAGCCACCCATCGAGTGACTTATCACAATGATTTTTACATTGGCTGGCTCGACCTGATGTTCAACGGCCAGCTCTTGTCTGATTTCATCAATTCGTGTTTTTAGCCGCTGCCCAGATTTTCGATTACTTTGCATCCAGTTATAACCAACGGCATAGGTTGCAAAACTCCAATTATAAAACTGATAACCTAACTCTGAAGATATCCAGCTATCTAACCAGCTTAGAAACTTGCCATAACTGCCCCAAGATACTTCGCCCCAGCCTTGCTGCCTGCGCTGGACAATTCGAGAAGGCTTAACTGAAGTATGGATTTTAAAATACTCATCAGTTCCTTGGTCAACACTGAGCAATTCATCATCCCGAACCAATGAAGATGCATTCTTGTGCACCAGCATTTCTTTACGCCCTTTGGCATCTTTAAATGCTAGGCTCAAAATATTCCATAAGAACTCACCCTTACGGCTCTTTTGCCACTGAGCTTCCTGCTCTCGGGCTACAGCAGATACGTGATATTTTTGTTTGTCGGCGACTTCTAGATATTCTTTTGTTCTCTCGCCAATCGTTTTCGAGCTATTTGCACTCCGAGACTTACTTTTGTAGTCAACTAGATACTTCAAACGCAGCTTTCGGTTTTGATTTTGCTGCTCCAATTTTTCCAACAACCAGCCAGTTGGATGATCACCCATCCCAACGGCGGGATCCCAGACAACCTCACTTTCTTGGCGATTAAACAACCTGCTGCCCATAATTCCGGGGACAAAAACAATCCCGACCACACTTTTTCGCTTACAACTGCATGGCACACCATAATGAGAATGCATATGCATCATCCTTGATACAGATATTTTCAGGAACAATTACTTTAGAGCTACCAGCAAAAAAAGTCGTTAGGAAATTGCCTACACATTTTGTGCGACATTAACCCTATATTTCTGAAAGATCGGCTCTTCTTTATTTTTCTGTGTGTTGAAGTGACGATTTTGAATATAGAGATATGATTTTTTAAAACAAAAAAAACCGCAGCCAATTTCTCAGGTGCGGTTTTATTTACAGGGACATATGTATGTCACAAGGAGGCAGGATGCCGGTGTGACTACATTAATCATCAGCCATCAATTACTGAATTAATACTCAGCGTTATGATAAACCCGCTGTACATCGTCACAGTCGTTTAACATATCGAGGAATTTATCCATCACTTCAATATCTTCACCCGAAATAGGTGCGGTGGTTTGAGGGATAAATTGGATTTCTTCAATATCGAAATCAATTTCACCAATCACGTCAATTAATGCTTGCTTGGCTTTGAAAAATTCTGTGTGCGGTACAAATGCGGTGATTTTACCATCTTCACATTCAACGTCGGTAACATCGACATCTTGTTCCATTAAAGCTTCCAGCGCTTGGTCTTCATCTTCGCCGCTGTAGCTCAAAATAGCGCTGTGATCGAACAGGTGGCTGACGCAACCTTGGGTGCCGATCTTGCAGTTATTTTTAGTGAAGCATAAACGCACATCACCAAAAGTACGGTTAGTGTTGTCGGTCAGGCACTCAACAATCACCATGCTACCGCCAGGTCCGTAACCTTCATAACGTGCTGGCTGGAAATCTTCGCCCTTGCCGCCTTCCGCTTTTTTGATTGCTTTGTCGATAACGTGCGTTGGCACTTGGTCTTTCTTGGCACGTTCAATCAGGCTTCGCAATGCCAGGTTGCCATTAGGATCCAAACCACCAGATTTAGCGCAGACGTATATTTCACGTCCATATCGGCTGTAAACCTTTGCCTTGGCGTCAGACGTTTTGGCCATTGATTCTTTGCGGTTTTGGTAGGCGCGACCCATTGCGATCTCTCATTAGAAAAACTATGGCGCCGATTCTACCGTCACCACCCGGTCAAATAAACCTCTTGTGCCATTGAAGCTGATCTCTGCCAGCAACTCTGTGGTCTACAGCTGCTGTCAGATGGCGCTTAACGCTTGCTTTAGCGATCTCTAGTGCAGCCGATCTCTTTCATTCGTAGTAAGAATTATTCAAAAACTGCGTTTTTGCGCTAGTCACTTCTACCTAGCCGCTGATTTAGGTCAAACCAATTCGGCAATTTTCAGAAATATAAAGCGACACCTGCTAGGGTGAAAGCAGGTTTTTGTCACAGGATTGCCAGAATGAAGATCAAGCGGATTTTGCTCCCTTTAACGCTGGATGCCAGTAGCGTCAGCATTGCTAAAGCTGCTGCAGAAATGGCCAGCACACATCAAGCTGAATTGATTCTGGTGTATGCCTGCGAGCCAGTCGGTTCTTTTGGCAATGCCATTATCGAAAATTATCTGCCTTTAGATGCCCGTAGTAATTTCAAGCAAAACCGCCAAAAACTGCTGCAAGACCTCCGGCAACAAATGAAGCAGTTTTATAGTGAGCACATGGCCAAAATTACTGGCGTAGCAGCGCCAGCTGAAGTGATTTGCGAGGAAGAACGCGCCACCACCTTAATTCTTAATTCTGCTAAGCAGCTATCCGCCGACATGATTATTATGGGCAGTCACGCTCGGTCGGGTTTAAGCGCCATGCTGATTGGCAACACCGCTCGGGAAATCACCCAGCTTTCTGAAATTCCCGTTTTGCTGGTGCCATTAAAAAACAGCTAAGCATTCTGATAGAATGCCGATTACCGCTACGCTCAATTTGCTTAGCGGTAATTCAAATTGTATTTCAAGCAGCCTCTTTCGATACCATCGGTTTTAATTCGATATTTCTATTTCTTTCAAAAAGCTGCTCGCCTGCCACCACACAGCACACTACCCACATCAATCAATTCGCTGGTTAAATGCATGCTCCACCTCACGATAAATTCTACGCCAGATAGCCAGAAAAAAAATCCAAAACATTCAGGCGCTATTTTCATATAGGATTTATAACCGTCAATGCGCCTCTACTATATCGCATTTTATTATTCTTTCTGTTATTGATTATTTTTAATGGCTTGCGGGCATTCAGCAACGAAATAAAACAACCGAAAAACGCAACTTGACGGTATGGTTTATCATTAAAAAGAACAAAAAAAACCGGACCAGCAATTCATTTGCTGGCCCGGTTAATTTATCTAAGCGTCAGATAAATTAGCTCTCTTTTACTTCAGCTGGCACTGGTTGCTGAGCCAATTTAGACTCACCTTTTTCCAGGAAATCAACTTCAAAATCTTTCAGGTATTTGCTAACCACCTTGGCCAGAATCAGCAGACCAATTAGGTTAGGCAGAACCATTAAACCGTTAAACATGTCGGCCAACTGCCATACTAGCTCCACTTTCAAAGTACAGCCCAGTACGATGAAGACCATAACGATCAAGCTGTAAACCTTAACTGCCTTGTCGCTGCGGAACAAAAAGCGAACGTTTGCTTCACCAAAGAAGTACCAACCCACGATGGTTGAGAAAGCGAAGAAGAACAGAGCGACTGCGATAAAGACTTCACCAAATGGACCCATGCTGGCAGAGAAAGCAGTTTGAGTCAGTGCGATACCTGTCAAAGTACCATCAATTGGCACAGTCAAGATAACCAATGCGGTCAAAGTCAGAATAATAAAGGTGTCAAAGAACACACCGAACATTGCTACCGCACCCTGTTGGCCTGGGTGGGTAACTTTAGCCACTGCGTGAGCGTGTGGAGTAGAACCCATACCTGCTTCGTTTGAGAACAAGCCACGTGCTACACCGTAACGAACCGCTTCTTTAACTGTTGCACCTAACACACCACCAGTTGCAGCGGCTGGATCAAATGCGCCAATAAAGATCATTTTCAGACCTTCGAGGATCGCGCCCGCATTGGTTGCCATAATATATACGCTACCAATGATGTATAAGACTGCCATTACTGGAACAACCTTAGAGGTAAATGCAGCAATCGCTTTCACACCACCACTAAAGATCATACCGGCGATAATTGCTGTCACAATACCAACCGCCAGAGGAGGAATGCCAAACGCAGTATCAAAAGCAGCACCGATAGAGTTGGCTTGTACCATATTACCGATAAAGCCCAACGCTAGAATAATGGTTACAGCAAAGAATCCACCCAGCGCCTTACTACCAACACCTTTACTCAGATAATAAGCTGGGCCACCACGTACCTGGCCATTCACTTCTTCTTTATATACCTGCGCCAGAACTGCCTCGGCAAACACAGTACCCATACCAAAGAATGCTGTAATCCACATCCAGAAAATTGCACCCGGACCACCCGCAGCAATCGCGGTAGCAGCACCTGCAAGGTTACCCGTACCGACCTGAGCAGCAACTGCAGTCGTTAACGACTGAAACGAGCTCATACCGTCGGAACCCGCTGGGCCACTTTTTTTACCGCCTAGGGCGTATTTAATTGATTTAGTAAACAGACGAACCTGAACAAAACGCAATTTAAACGTAAAGAAGATACCAGTACCACACAGCAGGAATATTAATAAATATCCCCATAGCTGATCGTTAATCCACGTTACTACACTCATTAATGCATCCATAATCATTCGCCTCTCATTGAATGGGGTTGGATTTTAAAAAATAACACTCGAAATTTTGACAAAACTATCCTGCTGTTTTCCAACAGTACAAAAAACACCAGTATGAATTTAACCCAATGATTTAACCGATTTTATATCTCGAAGGATATAAGCCTGATCGATAAATACGGGTAGCAACCAATCTATAAAAACAACAAACAAAATTAATTATTTGACGTGATATCAATTGGTTAAGGAAATCGCCTCGATAGGCACCGCCATCACCCGACCCGGGCGATAGAAGCATGACTCAGAGTTGTTGCAGAACTTTAATAAACATGAGCTAGTCTCTTTCCGAGAAAATTGTCGTACAAAATAAGCCATAGCTACAGCTATCACATTCCTTGGAAAAACTACTTTTAATACCGACAAACTTACAATTTTTGATGGGGCGATTAAGGCATAGCCCTGAAAACTAGCCAACCCAATTATTTGCCCCGGCGCAGCATCTGCTTCAAAGTTTGTTACGGGTAGAAGTCGATTCACCTTGAGCACACAGGCTACAGGTCTGACCAAACTTATATTTGATTACGATCAATAAAATGTTTGTCAAGTTGTTAAGTGTTTTTGCTGACTGAATAGGCTATCAGAGCAGAAATATAGTTTTAATATCTAATTTTTTATTTAAATTAAAAAACTTACCATAAAATCAATACATAATTGGCTGTCGCTTTATTGCAACCTCAGTAAATTTTTAAATTGATCCGATTAAAAGATTCACCTCAAATACTTGACAAATAAATTGCAAATACTTCTGGCAATGGCAGCGCTTTTGGTTTGACCAATTTCTTCAATACACTCAAAGCACCTGCCGATATGCGCTAAAACTTTTTGAGCAAATAGCAATCAACAATCAACAATCAACTTTCTATTGATTGCTACTTCCGAGAGAAAGGATGCATACCTTGAAAAACACCGAGAACACCGAACAACACGCAAGCGTTTGTTGTTAGCACAATAAAAAAAACGAATGACAAAAATCAGGCAAAAAAAAGCAGCGTAGTCGCTGCTATTTTTTTAATACTGATTATTTTCAATCTGGTTAATGACTTGCTGCCGGATCAAATACAATCGGTTGTTCTAAAACTTGCTGACCTGTTTGGTCAACCGGCAAGTTGTCAAAAATTTCCGGTTGGAATGGGTCTGTATCGCCTGCGCTATCATCAGGTCGATTCAACTTTAAATCGGTGAAGTTATACAGATTGCGGTCAGCTAACTGGCTAGGCGCCACATTAGTGATCGCCTTGAAGATATTGGCCATTCTACCCGGGTGTTGTTCATCCCAGTCATGGAGCATTTGCTTAATCACTTGTCGCTGTAATTTCGGCTGGGAGCCACACAGGTTGCAAGGGATAATCGGGAATTGCTTGTAATCAGCAAAGCGAATCAAATCTTCTTCTTTACAATATGCCAGTGGTCGAATCACCACATTCTTTTGATCGTCACTGAGTAGCTTTGGCGGCATCGACTTTAACTTGCCACCGTAAAATAGGTTCAAAAACAGCGTTTCAATCATATCGTCGCGATGGTGACCTAAAGCGATCTTATCGATTTTGTGTGCTTCAGCAAAACCATACAAGGTGCCGCGGCGTAACCGCGAGCATAAGCTACAGGTGGTTTTGCCTTCGGCAACCACTCGCTGCACCACGCTGTAGGTATCACGCTCAATAATATGAAACGGCACGCCCCGATTTTTCAGATAAGTTGGCAAAATATCTTCAGGGAAATCCGGCTGCTTTTGATCCAAATTGACAGCAATCAGCTCAAAGTCGATCGGTGCGCTATCGCGCAGTTGCATCAGAATATCCAGCATGGCATAGGAATCCTTGCCGCCAGATAAACACACCATCACCCGATCGCCCGCTTCGATCATGGCAAAATCTTCAATGGCCTTGCCAACATTTCGCCGCAAGCGTTTTTGCAGCTTAGTAAAAGCGGTTTTATCTTCTTTTGCCTTGATAAGATCGTCTGTCATTTCTTTACTGCTACTCACTTAGGGCCGGTAACACCAGTCAATTGCTACTAGAGAAACTCGGCCTGTTAGGTGATGTTCTGGAGGCTTTAACTAGCGACCACAACACTTCTTGAATTTTTTGCCACTACCGCAAGAACAAGGATCGTTACGGCCAACTTTTGGCTCATCACGTTTGATCTGGCGAGGTTTGGCTGGCAAACCGTCGAAGAATTTCCATTGACCATCATCTTTACGGAATTGCGCTAATTCATGGTGATGGCGTGGTGTGCCGTCTTCTTTATAGGTTGCCATGAACTCAACGGTACCTTCGCTATCGTCAGCGCCACCGCCCTGGCATTCAATAATCTCTAGCGCTAACCACTCAGAAGCTTCTGCCCATTGCTTAATGGCTTCCGCTGTGTGCTCATGCTTTTTGTCGGCGCAAACCGTATCGATCAAGTAATCCACTTCAACCAGAGTGTAAGCACTATAGCGTGAACGCATCAGCTGCTCAGCGGTTTGTGGCTGTTGCTCGCCTTTGATGAATGGCAAACAGCACTGTTCCAACTGGCGAGAAGATCCGCAAGGACACTGGCTCATAGGTGTTTCTCCTTAAATCCGACCGCTTGGGTCGGTTGTTCCTAAAAAAATGGCGCTGAATTTTTGCCTGTAATGGCTTTAGATGCAAGCTTCAAGGAAAAAGCGGTTGATCTGATGCATGTTAGCGTCTGCTGAAACATTTAAAAACCGTAACAACCCCCTGTCGTTCACTCTAAGCAAACAACAGCAAACTGCGATTGATTTCTCATCAATTCGATTTTCTAATGACAATGCTCGAGTGAGCTTACGATGGATGTCAATTGATTGTGTATTTTGAAGTGATGTAGCAACTACCTCCAAAGGCTGAATAAATAACCGTACAGATTTTTAAAGCTAACTTAGTATTCTAAATCATCCAAAACTATTCGTTTAATAACATTCCACTGGAGCATAGATTGGTTTTTTTTGTGCGCTCACGCTAGCCAATCGACACTCCCAGACTACATGGCCTGGATTCGATTTGAGAAGAGTTGGCACATAAATAAAAAGTTCATTATACCTATTTTGATTTTCGACAGAAAAGAAAATCACAGTTTTAGCCACGCCCTGGCTATCAATAGTCAGCCTTGCAGATGACTCTATCACTAAATCATTTTTTTCTATAATCCTGCCTATGCCAGAATTATGCGGCAGAGGGAATCTCAGCGTAACCGCTGCAAACTCTTCAATAATCGCTTTATTATTAGAAACAAAAACAGCAACTTCTGCCGCTTTTGCCCGTGAAATATAATATTGGTAAGATGGGACTGCTATAACCGTCAAAATGCCTAAGACAGCCAATGTAATCATTATTTCAATTAACGTGAAACCCTTGAATAACTTCATAATAAGCAATTCTTTTATTTATACAGATTTACACAATAGCAACCAGCTGAAGTTTCATTTATATCAACTACTTATTATGAGAAATCTTTTTTTTCAAACTATTAACCAGCCCTCAAAAAAATCTTAAAAAGTGAACGACATCTCATCAATACTTTTTAATAATTAGCGTCGCTTCGCTTCTTTCTTCGCTTGAATTCCTTATTTACAAGCAATCGTCAATCAAAAATAACTGGCTTTTCATTTAATACAGTTTCTCGCCTCAATCCTTGCCATCAGCCAACATTTATCGTTCAATAGCATACTTCTGCTTGGCCTGCTGCCAAGGTAAATAAGTAAGCGAACCCAATGCTGACATTATCTCATTTAAAGAGTGCACTTGCTCCATTGGTCATGTTGATGCAACACGACCAAAAAATGAAACCATAGCTAATCTGCCAGCCTTCGACTCTACTGTTGCATTGTTTACTACTAAACATTTCCGTTTAACTTTAACTTCGAGCTATAAAATTTGAGCTTTATTACATTAATATTTATTGTTTTAGGCATTATTGTTGGTATTTCTAAGAGCGCAGGAATACTAACGCTGATTAGCATTCTTGGTTTTATGTGGGTAGGGAATTGCATTTCAGGAATATTGACCGGTCAAATTCAAACCCTTGCCGGAAGAAGTGCGGATATCAGGCGAATTGTCCATCGAAACGAGGAGCCGTCCTATTATTACTTTGAGCTTTTATTTGAAGCGTGCCTTGGTGGCATGGCATTGGTCTATTTCTTTAGACATTTTTAAATATTAATCACCTCTAGATGCGTTCTTCTTGCACCTTGAGGTGATTTAATCAGTTAAAACTATCTATCAGCTATTATCGACTTCAGCTTAAAATAAAAGCGACGTTAATTATTCCAGTAATCCGAGACTCTAGTCATTTTTCCATTACTATGTTCAATCACTGACACCCCGCGTACATTCCATGCATTTTTACCCTTACCGGCGCTCATCAGCCATTCTACGGTTGCAAAGTTTGCCGCCACCACCACCTTTTGCGTTTCAACTTTCACTCCAGGCGTTGCCTCAAGGAATTTTTTGACGAATGCGATGGCCGCTGCATTGCCTTTAGTCGATTCTCCTGTTGCAACATCTTCATAGGTAATGTTTTGATCATAAAAACTACCGACTAAATCAATTTGATGCGTACTAAGGGCTTGATAATAACGACTAACATCTGCAGAAGTTAAAGAGCCTTCCGCCATTGCAGTATTCGAAGCCATCACCCCAAACACCAATATCGTGGTTAAAAAGCTCAATGAAACCCTTCGAAATAAAATACCCGCCAACATGATAATTATTATCCATTCATTTTTATATTCGAATTCAGACTAGATAAATAACAGTATGTTCAACATTTTTTAGCGGTAACTTTAAATAGAAAATCGCTACATTAGCATTCATAAAAACTGATGGTCACTTGAGAAAACTTGGCCAAGCCTTGCCCCTTCCTTTATCCTTGAGCTATTACAGCCAGCGGATGTACACGGATGACTGAGCAACCTTCTCATCGCATTATCAAGAAGTATCCCAATCGTCGCCTCTACGACACAACTGAGAGTCGCTACATCACCATTGAAGCGGTGCGACAGCTGGTACTGGATCGAGTACCTTTTAAAATCATCGGCACCAAAAACGGTGAAGACCTAACTCACACTGTGTTGTTACAAATTATCAGTGAGCAGGAAGATTCGGGACATCCGGTATTTTCAACCGAAGTACTGGAAAATGTGATTCGTTCTTATGGCAACTCAATGCAAGACGGCATGCGAGACTTTCTCGATCAGAGCATGAATTTCTTCGTTGGCCAGCAGCAACAGTTCCAGCAAGATCTAAATCGACAGGTAAACCAAGCAATCGATACGCCATTAAAAGTGGCCCAAGAGATCACCGAACGTAACTTTGAGATGTGGACACAGTTCCAAAACAGCCTGTTCTCAACTAACAAGAAAGACGATACAAAAGACGGCAAATAAGACGCTACCTGCAATAAAAAACTTCTATGGTTTTTCACTTTGCCAACCTGTGATACCTGTTCTAGCTTTGGTAGTTGCCGATGTAAAAAACCAGCGACTACCATTCGTTCTATACACCCCCTATGATCGCCAACTAACTGTATCACGGGGATAAACATAGCAACGTCCAAAGTTAAGCATTACAAGGAGACGTAATCACATGGCAAGAAAAACACCACAAACCCAGCCCAATCCATGGGATTTTTTTGGACAATCTGAATTAAGCAAAACCGTATTTAATCAATTCTTCGAACTAGGCAGCCTGAACGCTAAAATGGCCGAGTCATTAACCACTCGCCATATTGAAGCCGCCAATCAGATGATGGAAACCACGCTCAAGCAGATGGAAAAATTAAATGCTGCCAAGCAGCCAGCTGACTTTTTCCAACTACAGGGTGAATTAGGTAAAACTCAATCCGATATCAGTGCAGAAATGGCACAGCAAATGTTTGAGCAAATGCTTGAGTATTCTTCTGAAGTCAATCATTGGGCGGAAGATCAGATTGAGAAGATACATAAATAACCACTCCCACCATTGTCTAGTGCAGGTTAGTCCCCACTAACCTGCACTTTCTGTAACACCACCTATCTACTTGGCCAATAAAAACAGCAACCTTCGATTGTTTGCGGCTACATCCCCATTTAGTCTGGATCCATACAAACCAACGCATCAACCCACGCACCAGATCAAAAGACTGATCTTTACCATAAAAAAATAACTATAAGGTAATCACGTGTATTTAAATGCCCGACAATCAGCAATAGCGCTTTTAATTAGCGCACTTGTCGTGCCCGCAGGGGCAACTTACGCCGCAGCACTGGCAGCACCCAGCATCAGTATTAGCGCCTTAGGAAATGCTAATGCCGGTGCCGCTGCAATCGATGATGCTTCGGCGCAATTTTACAACCCTGCGGCACTTTCTTGGCTCAATCGACAGCAATTTACTTTTTCATTGATGGTGGCGGATGCCAATGTCAATTTTACTAATGGCACGTCTCAAGGCACATCAGAAACAATCGCAGGCGCACCAATTTCAGGTGGTGATGAAGGCGATCCGGTAAAAGCGACGCCGGTTCCGATGGCTTATTATGCTTACCCCATCAATGATCAACTCACTGCCGGATTAGGTATTAGCGCACCCTATACGATAGCGGGACATTTCAGTGAAGACTGGATTGGCCGCTATGACGGTATAGAATCACAAACCATTGCCCTTAACATCAACCCAGCTATTTCATGGAAGCCGACCAACCAGATGTCATTTGGCTTTGGTGTTAGTGGTCAGTATTTCTCACTACAAAGAAGAAAAGCAGCCGATCAAATTGCCGGTGTACATTTTATTGCCAATACCCTTGCAGACGATCAGCTCAAAGCAGCACCAATACAGAATGGCTGCAAAAGCATGACCGATTGTTCGGATGCAAAAAATCCTGAAGAAGCAAAAAGAAAGTTAGATCTTGCGGTAAAAAATATCGAAAGCATTCGTAACGGCGTTAATAAATCCCTCGACGATCTAGTTGGCGCCAACGATGCAAACAATGATGGTGAAGTTGCTTTTGAAGGAGATGATTTCTCCTTTGGTTATAACCTTGGCATGATGTATCAGCCGAATCGCAGTCATCGATTTGGTTTTGCCTATCGCTCACAAATCAAACACCAAATCAAAGGAAAGCTGGACTGGACCGTTTCTGAAAATGCAACAAAAATAAAAGACATCGGCGACTTGGTACATTTAGTATTAGATGAAGTTTTATTCGTTGATAGTAAAGCCGAAGCTCAAATGACGACACCGGCGACTGCCAGCCTTCATAGCTATCATCAAATCAGCCCCAACCTGTCACTATTATCTGATCTTACCTGGACTGAATGGTCTGTAATTCAAGAAATCCGGGTTAACATTCTCAGCCTACTAAACGACAGTTTAACTCCAGCTAATTTAAAAAATACACTACGCCTGTCACTAGCGAGTAATTACCAATATTCACCCTCACTGTTATTGCGTGCCGGTTATGCATTTGACCAGTCGCCGGTGCAAGATGAGTATCGCTCGCCTTCCCTGCCAGATTCTGATCGACAGATGCTCTCTGTGGGTGCGGCTTGGCAGCTATCAAAAACTCAAACAATAGACTTCGCTGGCAGCATGATTTTATTCAAAACTGCCGAAGTGAATTATAACGATTGGGCCGGCCAAGATACGCCACCACCCGCATTAGGTGAAGGTGGCTTCACAGGCAGCAAACATACCACCCGAGGCACGTTTGAATCTCAGGCATGGTTGCTTGGCGTTCAATACAACCACAAGTTCTAATCATAATTTGTGATTGTTTTTTAACAGGGCGTATTACGCCCTGTTAATGCTAGCAAGCAAAAACCTATAAAACCTCCGCATTAAATACACATCTGAAAAGTATCTATATCTAGAGCACTTACAGCCAAAATGCCTCGACCCAAAACATCCCAAAGCGAAGCTGATATTCCAAGACAGTAGTATTGTCGCTCAATAGCAAATGTAACGATTAATACCGAAACAAAACATGCCCAAAGATCCTCAGCGAATAGTTGGAATAACTCGAGCAGAGTCGGCAAGACTGCTTGAAATTAATCCGCATCAAGACAATAAAAGTCGTTAGTCATCTCACAAAAGCATCAGGTATTGAGCCGCGACAGGGTTCGCGGTTGCTTGCCAAGATACATTGTCGCTAGCTATTCAGCGAAAAAGCAGATGTTTGAATGTTCACACTTCGCTTGTCAGACCAAAACTTTGAAGTTATTCCACGCGGAATACTTATTTTTTCAGTTTTGGTAAAAAATCTGAAGCACCAAACTGTTCAATATAAAATTGATCAGCGGTTCAGCTTGCGCATTAATACACAGCGATTGGTTCAACAGATTCAATTGACGAGAGAAAACATAGCGTCATCATTCCATCTCTCAAAAAGCATCGAATCTATGAAACATTCAAATACTGCCCCGTCACCCATGCAATCAAATTTTGGCTCTTTTGAATTTTACTATGTTGACCATTCAATATTTGGCTCAACCTATATTCCAATTTATAAATGCCCGCCCTCAAGTGCCAATAAATGAATGAAGGAAAACAATCATGCATGAAATGTCATTAGCCGAAGGCGTATTACAAATTATTGAAGATCATCGGGCACAAAACAGCTTTAACCAAGTCACTGAGCTTTGGCTGGAGATTGGCCAAATGTCGGGTGTTGAAGCCGGTGCCATGGAGTTTTGCTTACAAAGCGTTTTACGTGGCACGGTTGCCGAGCATGCCAAAGTGGTGATCACTCGTCCCGAAGGAAAAGGTTTGTGTATCAGTTGTAATAAAGAAGTGCCTATGCTGCAGCGTTACGACCCTTGTTGTGAATGCGGTAATTTTGGTCTTCAGCCAATTGCCGGCACTGAAATGCAATTGAAAGAATTATTGGTAGATTAATTTTTATTAATCATTTTAAAAATCCTACCTAAAAAATTTGAGGTTTTATTATGTGCACTACTTGCGGTTGCGGCGGCGACGCTGCGATTATCGAAGGTCACACTCACAGCCATGTTCATTCACATTCTGAACAACCTACTAGTAAGGCTGAACCAGTGGCAGCGCAACATAGCCATGCACCGGGCATGGAAGGTCAGCGCGCCTTAAAAATTGAACAAGATTTATTGGCCAGAAATAATCGCTACGCCCATATTAATCGACATAAATTTGCCGACAGAGGTTTATTAGCACTCAATTTAGTTTCTAGCCCAGGCTCAGGGAAAACCAGCCTACTGACAGAAACCATTGAATTATTGAAGGAAAGCATTCCTTGCGCAGTAATCGAAGGTGACCAACAAACCACCAATGATGCCGAGCGTATTCGTGCCACCGGCGCACCAGCAATTCAAATCAATACCGGAAAAGGCTGCCATTTAGACGCCCATATGGTCGGCCACGCATTGGAAGATCTTGCAGTAAAGAACGGCGGCTTTCTATTTATTGAAAACGTTGGCAATCTGGTTTGCCCTGCCGAATTTGATTTAGGCGAGAATGCTCGAGTGGTTATTTTATCGGTCACTGAAGGTGAAGATAAACCGATTAAATACCCAGATATTTTTGCTAATGCCGATTTAATGATTTTAACCAAAACCGATTTATTACCGCATCTGGATTTTGATGTTGAACAGTGCATCGATTATGCCCGCCGCATTCGACCAGAACTAAAAGTTTTGCAGTTATCATCAAAAACTGGCGAAGGCATGCAACAGTGGACTGATTGGTTGAAGCATCAACTGTCGCACCAGCTTGAGCACAAACGTCAGCATCTGGCTGAAGAACTGGCAGAAGTCGAAAACCAGTTAAAGGCGATCGGTTAATCCTATGAAATTAATTGCCAATCCTAAAGTAGGTTGTGTCGAGCGGTACGCGAGTCACAACGTGACCCATAAAATATTGTGGTTCGCCATAGGCTCAGCGCAGCCTACATTGGATTGTTTGCTATGAAATGGCAAATACAAGGATTTGCAATTAAAGGCATCGTACAAGGGGTCGGCTTTCGTCCCTTTGTATTTAATTTAGCCAAACAATGTGATTGTTCGGGTGATGTCTGCAACAACGGGCTCGGAGTAGAGATTCGTCTTTGTGGTCAGCAGAAAAATATTGACCTGTTTATTCAACGTTTACAAAGTGAACTACCTCGTTTGGCTCGAATTAACCAAATTCAATCACTACCAGAAAACCAGCTAGATATTGAGTCATTTTCTGAAGTCATTGAATCGGTAAAAAACAATCAGCCAGCGATTTTCGCAATTCGAGCAACACCGCAAAAAATAGCGAATTCAGCAGAAAACAATCAGAAAATCAGCACATTAATTAGCCCGGACGCTTCATTGTGCGATGACTGCCGTAGCGAATTACTCGACCCGAAAAACCCACGCTACCGTTATCCTTTTATAAATTGCACCCATTGCGGCCCGCGTTACACCATTATTGCTGACTTACCTTACGACCGACCATTTACCACTATGGCCGGCTTTGAATTATGTAAAAGTTGCCAGCAAGAATATTCTGATCCGCAAGATCGGCGTTTCCATGCCCAGCCCAATGCTTGCAATACTTGCGGGCCACAGCTTAGCTTGCTGAATAATCAGGGTCAGCCAATCGATGGCGATCCAATCGAACAAACCCTTGAACGATTACGTCAGGGCGAGATTCTGGCAATAAAAGGTTTGGGTGGTTTCCACTTGGTTTGCGACGCAAATAATGCCGATGCAGTGGCTAAATTGCGCGCTCGTAAACATCGCCCAGCTAAACCTTTTGCGGTAATGGCTGCGAACACCGCGTCCCTTGAGCGTTGGGTTACAATAAATCCATCGACTGCAGATTTATTAAAATCAGCACAAGCGCCGATTGTTTTATGTCAAAAACAGTCACAAATAGAACTACAAATTAACGGCGTTGCCGATGGTTTAAACCAACTCGGCGTAATGCTGCCATATACCCCGATTCATTGGTTGTTATTTCACCAAGCAGCCGGTCAACCGGCGACTGAAGCATGGCTAAACCAGCCGCAGGATTTGTTATTGGTTATGACCAGCGCCAATCCTTCAGGTGAACCACTGGTGATCGACAATCGAGAAGCAATCAATCGGTTATCTAATATTGCTGATTACTTTTTATTGCATGACCGGGATATTTTAATTCGTAACGATGACCCGCTATTAATCGCCGGCACTGAGCAACAGCCATCAATCATGATTCGTCGCGGCAGGGGTTATGCACCGGCACCGGTATTTTTGCCAAAATTATTAAATAAAAATAACGATTTAAATATTCTAGCCACCGGCAGTTATCTAAAAAACAGCATCTGTTATAGCCAAGGCGAAATGGCTCATTTCAGCCAACACATTGGCGATTTGAATTGTGTCGGCAATATTGAATTTCAAAAAGAAATCTATCGTCATTTAAGTCAGGCTTATCAAATGCAGCCCGACATTGTTATCGCTGACAGTCATCCAGAAAGCCCTGCAGTTCGCTTTGCCCAACAAATAAGCCAACAGCTGAATATTCCGTTGTTACAAGTTCAGCATCACCATGCACATATTGCCGCGGTGATGGCTGAATATCAGTTAGCGCAACCGGTGATTGGCCTTGCGCTTGATGGCTTAGGCTTTGGCGGCCAGTCGTTAGATATCAGTCAAGTTGCTGATAACAAAAGTTTGCTTGGCGGAGAATTGCTATTAGTAAATGCCGATGGCTGCCAACATTTGGGCGGCCTACAACCTTTAGCATTACCCGGCGGTGATGCCGCAGCCAAAGCGCCATGGCGAATGGCGGCATCGGTTTTATTTTCCACCGGCAATTCACAACAAATTAAATCTCGCTTTAAAGATTTTGCCGCTGCAGCCTTTACCGAAACCATGCTACAGAAACAGCTAAACTGCCCAAAAACCAGTTCAATGGGTCGCTTATTTGACGCTTGCGCTTCATTGTTAAATATTTGCCAGGTTAATAGTTTTGAAGCCGAAGCAGCCAGCAAACTAGAAGCCGCTGCAGCCAAAGATGCCAGCCAGTCAAATTCTGCCGCAGCTTCAGAACAACCGACTAGTTTAGCCAGAATTACCTCTAGCAGTTCACAGCCTTTTGTACTGGATTTGCTGCCAATATTTAATGTTCTGATTCAGTCAAGTATTCCTCCGATAAGCATTAGCCGACAAAATCAATTGGCCTACTGGTTCCACCAGCAACTGATTGAAGCACTGGCTCGCTGGGTGATCTCTGCTAGCAAAAAAACCGGCATTAAAGATATTTGTTTATCTGGCGGCTGTTTTTTAAATCAAATACTCGCCCAGGGACTGCAACAAAAACTGCAGCAACTTGGGTTTAATGTTTACTTGCCGATTTGCCATCCGGTGAATGACGGCTCAATTAGTTTAGGTCAGCTTTATGCTGCTCGAATGCACTTAAATAAAGTGCAACCTCAGCAACATAAAGTATCAGGAGATAAATAATATGTGCCTAGCAATTCCAGTTAAAATAGAATCGCTCGTCGATGGAAGCGATGAAATGGCAGTAGTTTCTATAGATGGTATTCGCAGAGAAATCTCTGTTGCCTTAATCGATGATGTCCAAGTGGGTGATTACGTTATTTTGCACACTGGTTACGCGCTAAGCAAACTTGATGAAGCAGAAGCACAAGCGACCATCGAATTAATGCAGCAAGAACATTCACCGTTAATACGGTAAAACGTAGGTTTGATGAGTGTTAACGAAATCAGACACTTTAAATCGGTAGATTACTTTTTGCACATCATTTTGATTGCGCCGGTGGCTTATCAAACCTACTTCAGCTGAGTCAAAAAACTTAGCTCATTTAAAAAATATGTTGTGGCAACACTATGAAATATATTGATGAATACCGCGACCCAGATTTAGCAAAAAAAATAGTTGCCGATATTAAGAATGAAGTCGATCCCAATCGACAATATCGGTTTATGGAATTTTGTGGTGGCCATACCCATGCATTTTTTCGTTTTGGTGTGCCTGATTTATTGCCAGACAATTTAAAGTTGGTTCACGGCCCTGGCTGCCCGGTTTGCGTATTACCGATGAGTCGACTCGATTTAGCTATCGAGCTTGCTGAAAAACCAAACGTTATCTTGTGCTCCTACGGCGACATGATGCGAGTACCCGGCTCTGGCCGTAAAAGCTTGCTAACTGCACGCTCTAATGGCGCCGATGTTCGAATGGTTTATTCAGCACTCGATGCCATTCGCTTAGCCCAAGAAAACCCGCAACGCGAAGTAGTATTTTTCGGTATTGGCTTTGAAACCACCACACCACCTTCGGCATTATTACTGAAGCAAGCTGAAAAACTAGGCATCGAAAACTTATCATTATTTTGCAACCATCTGCTGACACCTTCAGCGATCGCCAGCATTCTTGATTCACCAGAAATTCGTGATCTTGATCGACTGAAACTGGATGGTTTCTTAGGCCCTGCCCATGTATCTACGGTTATTGGCTGTCAGCCTTTTGAGTATTTTGCCAGCGAATATCAAAAACCTGTGGTGATTGCAGGCTTTGAACCGGTTGATTTATTACAAGCTGTTTTAATGCTAGTTCGGCAAGTTAATGATGGCCGACACGAAATAGAAAATGAATATGCCCGAGCAGTTACTCACCACGGCAATCAAAAAGCAAAAGCAATAGTCGCCGAATGCTTTGAGCTTAAGAAAACCTTTGAATGGCGTGGACTAGGATACGTACCCTACTCTGGCTTAAAGATTAAAAAACAATTTTCAAAGTTTGATGCTGAAGTTAAATTTTCATTGCAAGCCAAAGAAGCCAAAGAGAATCGCGCCTGTGAATGCCCCGGTATTTTACGTGGAGTGAAAGAACCTCAAGATTGTAAGTTATTTGGCAAGGTCTGTACGCCAGATCACCCCATTGGGGCTTGCATGGTGTCATCCGAAGGCGCTTGTGCCGCTTGGTATCGATACCGCCGTAATAATATGTAAACAGAACAATACTACAGGGGTGTACCTATCCCTAGTGCTTGGATTCCGGCATCCATGCTCGGAATGACGATGCGGAGTTAATTTTACCTACAAGGTAAAAATTTCTCTCCGTCATCCTCGCCAAGGACGACTGCAAGGATGCAGAAGATAGAGCGATGCAGGAAGCAAAAGCCGAAGGCGGGGATCCATAAACAGGGACGTTGAATAAACAAGCGGCATTTAAAAACAGGATTAAACCATGCCTAGAGATGCATACAGTGCGCCATTAAATATCGAAAATGGCAAAATCGAACTGATTCATGGCGGCGGTGGCCGAGCTATGGAACAATTAATTGATCAGCTATTTAAAGCCGAATTTATTAAAGCTGGAGTTGCAGGCAATGATGGTACTGGCGAAGGCCCAAGCCACGATGCAACTCTAGTCACACCACCACCGGGACAGCTCGCGGTATCTACCGATAGCCATGTAATTACGCCTTTATTTTTTCCCGGCGGCAATATTGGCTCATTAGCGGTACATGGCACAGTCAATGATTTAGCAATGGGCGGCGCTAAGCCACTTTGGTTATCGGCTGGATTTATTCTTGAAGAAGGTTTTCCATTAAAAGAATTACAAACCATCGTTCGATCCATGGCTGCGGCGGCAAAAGAAGCTGAAGTTAAAATTATTACTGGCGATACCAAAGTGGTTGAAAAAGGTAAAGGCGACGGAGTTTACATTAACACTTGTGGCATTGGCCATGTAATTAATCAATCAAAAATTGGCCCACAATATATTCAACCTGGCGATAAAATTTTAATTAGCGGTTTTTTAGGCGACCACGGCGTTGCCGTTATGTCGCAACGTGAAAACCTCGGCTTTGAGTCTGAAATTTTGTCTGACAGCCAATCACTGAATGGGCTAGTCGCTGAAATGCTGGAGGCCGTGCCACAGGTTCATTGCTTACGCGACCCTACTCGCGGTGGGTTAGCAAATACCTTAAATGAACTAGTACAAAGCGCTCGTTGCGATGTTTTATTGCAGGAAGCAACTATTCCACTGCGCCCTGCGGTTAATGGTGCCTGCGAATTTTTAGGGCTGGATCCATTATATGTCGCCAATGAAGGCAAGTTAATCGCCATCTGCTCAGCCGAAGATGCCGATAAATTATTGCAGGTGATGCACAATCATCCCAAGGGAGAATCTGCAGCAATTATTGGTGAGTTTGTTGCTGAAAAATCTGGCGATAATTTTCAGGGTTATCTGGAAATGGAAACGCCTTATGGTGGAAAACGATTACTCGATTGGCTAAACGGCGAGCAATTACCAAGAATTTGTTGATTATATTAAATTCTCCCTGAGTGGGTTGCACTGAGTAGCCGTAAGCACGAACTGCAACTTTCGGGGAGGTCAACGAACTCCAGGCTCCAAATGAAACGAGCAGATCAATTTACCCGAAGTATTAATTGCACCATGGTCAAGTTGCAGCTCGCCTTTGGCTCGGTGACACCCTACAGGAATCATTCCTCGTAAATATCGGGGGATCGGACTCAAAGAGATTAGTCATGCGTATTTTATTGCTTTGCCATGCTTTTAATAGCTTAACCCAACGATTATTTGTTGAATTAAAAGCACGCGATCATCAGCTATCTATTTGTATTGATGTCAATGATCAAAATACTCAAGCTGCAATTGATCAATTTAAACCAGATTTGATTCTGGCCCCCTTTCTAAAGCGGGCGATGGGTGAATCGATCTGGAAAAATAATGTGTGCCTGATTGTCCACCCCGGCCCAATTGGTGAACGTGGTCCATCTAGCTTAGATCGAGCGCTATTGTCATTGGCTGAAAACCCAAATTCTAGCCGAAACTGGGGCGTCACCGTATTACAAGCGGTTGCTGAAATGGACGCTGGCCCGGTGTGGGGACATAGTGAGTTAACACTAACCCACCATGATAAAAGCGCTTGCTATCGCAATGAAATTACCGAAGCTGCGCTATCGGCCACTTTGCAATCAATTGACAATATTCAAGCTGCGCAACAACCATTAACTATTGATCACAGCAGTGCCGAATATTTAGGCTTTCGCCCACTGCTATTACAAAAGCAGCGAGCAATCGATTGGCAAAAAGATCCCAGCCAATTAATTCTTGGTAAAATTCGCAGTGCGCATAGTTTTCCCGGTTTGTTAGATCAAATCGACGGCATTAATTGCTACATTTGCGACGCTTGGCCTGAAGGCAAATTAAATCAAGATTTACAACACGCCGCGGGTAATATTATCGCCCGACGTGAATACGCACTTTGCCGAGCAACTATCGATGGTGCGATCTGGATTGGCCATGGTCGATTAGCTAATAGTGCGATAGCTAGCAAAGGCGATTCAAAACCAAGCGATTGTGGACTGAACCCGATTGATTATAAATTGCCTTTATTCGATTTATTGCAACCGCTGCTACCGCATTTAGCTGAAATTCCACAATCGCCACTAGCGATTGATGTCAGCGTCGATTATCTGACTTTCCGCGATATTAAGCTTGACTATTTAAAACAAGAGCAAGAGCAAGAACAATTAGCAGTTTTGCACTTCTCGCCGCATAACGGTGCATTCTCCACTGAGTTCTGTCGGCGGCTACTGGCTGCCTGGCAACAAGCGGCCGGCAACGATAATTGCAAAGCAATCATACTTGCCGGTAGTAGCGATTTCTGGAGCAATGGTATTAACCTAAATACCATCGAAGCGGCAGAATCTCCAGCCGATGAATCATGGGCTAACATTCAGGCGATGGACGACCTGTGCCAAGCAATTATTCAAACGACCGATAAGTTAGTCGTTGCCGCCATGCAAGGTAATGCCGGTGCTGGCGGCGTGTTTATGGCTTTGGCAGCCGACCAAATATATGCCCGAAATGGCATTATTTTTAATCCGCATTATCGCGGAATGGGAAATTTGTTTGGTTCAGAATATTGGACTTATCTACTACCCAAACGCTGTAGTAACTCAAAAGAAAGTCAAAGAGCCGGTGATTTCGGCCAATCACTCGCCGAGAAAATTACTAAAAACTGTTTGCCGCTTTCCACCGAACAAGCTTTGCAATGGCAGCTGGTTGATCAAATTCTTGATCGAGAAAACTTCCTCGAACAAGTGATTGAAAAAACACAAAGCCAAATTGCCGATACTGATCAGTTAGCGGTTACTTTGCAGCAAAAGCAGCAAACCCGGCAGCAAGATGAAGCAGAAAAACCTTTGCAAGCTTATCGCGATCAAGAATTAGCGCATATGCAGCAGAATTTTTACGGCTTTGACCTGAGCTACCATGTTGCTCGCTTCAACTTTGTTAGCAAACGACCTAAGTCGCGGACACCGTCTTGGTTGCAGTTTATTGGTTAATCCTAGGAGCCTGTTGTTATTATACAAACAGGCGGCCTTTTTCCTTTAAAAACTATGGTTTAATCCAATTTTTCAGCTCATTAACTGTAAGTGATGGTGTTTTTCTATGTAGCATTGAGTGGCAATTTGGGCAAACAGGCACTAAATCATTTACAGGATCAATTTTATATTCTTTCTTTTGACTACTGATCTCTTTGAGGTGATGAACATGGATAAACCCTTTTCCAAGATCTCCATATATTTTTTCAAAATCTATGGAGCAAACCTTGCAAGAGAACCCATGATGCTCTAAACATTTTCTTCTAGCTTTAATATTTCTCTCATAAGCATTAACTTGAACAGTCTTTATCCCCCCTTCAAGTAAAGATTCTGAATCTGCTTCTAGTGTATCTATACATTTTCGGGCTTTCTTGGTAAAAACTTCTCGCCCCATATATTCACTGTATAAATAAGCCATATATTTTGGATTACTCCAACTATTTGTTTCATTGGAAGCAGCTTTTTTTTGATGCAATAGATGCTGAGCTCGACTTAAACTGTACTCATATTCTATTTTTAGCGCATCAGAAAACAATTCAATATGTTCTCGACTACAAATGGCAAGATATTTCTCTGGAAAATATAAACTCAATATTTTTGCTTTAACTGTTTGACAGAGTGAGTTACGATCAATGCTGTTAAAATCCAAACTCGCCCCACTTGCTATTAAATCAATTAGTAACGAATGAATTTTTTTGAAAGCTTTCTTATCTGTTTCACCAAATTTTTTCGAAAAAACTAAGGTTTGATCTTTTTTTTGACGATAAATACCGAACTTCAGAGCTGTTGATCCCTGAATTCCTCCCCAAGTCTTAGTTTTTGCTTCAATCAGATTGCAGAATGTATCTTCGCCAGTGCCTACTATGTATTCTTTCAGTGTCAAACCTTCTAACCTTGACACTGGAAATACTTCTAAGAAGCGTTCTCTTTCGATATTAGCAATCTCTTCATGTGCGGAATCATATGCCTCAGAAAACCCCATAACTACATACCCCAATTTTTTTTAAATACTTCGAGATATTAAACATGCAAACTCCAAGTGTAAATAAAATCTATAAAAAATCTAATAACCTGTCATTTGAAAATACACCTGACCAGCTAATTAAAAAAACATATCCTTAGCAATGACGACTGAGAACTTGCTAGCCACCACAAAAGCCCACTGTCACACCTCACCTCATCATAAGAGAATGCTCTCTTTAAAAACCATTGATTCTACTTTCTATATGAGGTTTAAGCTGACATTGTACATATCAAATAAAACAGCCGGTCGAAACACTATGAACCAAAAATTCACCCGCTTTAAAGAGTTCTATCCTTTCTACCTTTCCCAGCACAGCAATCTAACTTGTCGCCTGTTGCACTATATCGGCAGTACATTAGTGCTAGTAATTTTGGTGACTATGCTGGTGACACAAAACTGGTGGTTGTTGCTTGGACTACCGCTAGTGGGTTACGGCTTTGCTTGGTTGGGGCATTTTGTTTTTGAAAAAAACAAGCCCGCTACTTTTCAATACCCGTTATATAGCTTTCTTGGCGATTGGGTAATGTTGAAAGATTTTCTACTTATGAAAAATCATCAGGACCATTGGAAAAAACCTGCCGCTAACTCGAAAGATTCCTCAGCGCCCAATCAGTCATCTTAAATGCTCTATTACTGCTCGACAGAACAATACATTGCGAGACATAACTTTGGTTGACTGATCAGACGATTCATACTGAAATGAAGCCAGTTTGATATCTCCGCAGCTATCTTCAGCTACTATTCAGCCAGTCATAGCTTGCAGTACTTAGGGAATTTTATCGTGCAAAATCGCCGCAACGCCTTGTCTCGCTTTAGCTCACAGCTATGCGCTACTGCAGGTGCTCTTTTAATTAGTTTCAGCGCGCCTGTCGCCTATGCTGCGCCAGATTTTACCAGCATGTTGAGTGTTGGCTGGCAGCAAGAGCAACAACAATGGCAAACGCTCAATAGTGAGCATTTCAGAATTCATTTCAGCCAAGGTCAAAAAGCACTGGCCCAAACCAGTGCCAACATTGCCGAAGCTAGCTTTGAAAAACTGAGTCAAGAATTAAAATGGCAGCCTAAAGGTAAGATCGAAGTCGTGCTAACCGATGACTACGATATTTCCAACGGTTGGGCAACACCTCTGCCATTTAACCAAATGCGACTGTTTATTGCTGCGCCCGATGCGATTAATAGCTTGGAAGATAATCGTAGTTGGCTAGAAACGCTGATTGTCCATGAACTAACGCATGTGATCCATTTAGATAAAGCTACCGCTGCACCTAAAAACATTCGTCAATATTTCGGTCGGTTACCTTTATTATTTCCCAATGCCTATCAACCGAGCTGGTTCACCGAAGGCTTGGCGGTACATAAAGAAACCGACTTCGAAAATGGTTTTGGTCGCGGTCAAAGCAGTTATTACCACATGCTGATGCGCAGCGAAGTTGCACGCGGTAGTCAGTCACTAGAACAAGTAAACGTTGGCGGCAAACAATGGCCACTCGGTGAAAACTATCTTTATGGTAGTTTCTTCATGCAATACTTTGCTGACACTTATAGCGAAGCGCAATTACAGCAATTAATTGACAGTTACAGCCGCAATATTATTCCTTTCTGGCTAAACCCAACTGCACGCAAAGTCACAGGCAAAGACTATCCAGAGTTATGGTCAGAATTCCAGCAATGGTTAGATAACAAATTTGCCCCACAAATTGCAGCACTCAATGCTAAAGCACATAAAAATCAGCAACTGACTTTTGATGGCTTGAGCAATCAACCGATTCAAAGCGACGGCAACAAACTCTATTTCATTGAAAACGATGGCAATAGCCCATTACAACTGGTTGAGTGGCAGCAAGGCAAGCAGCGTTCATTAGTGAAATTGCGTAGCCAAGGATATTTTGATGTAGATAATCGCTTTGGTGTGATTATCGCCCAAACGCTACCTTCAGCAGATAATCGTTTTTATAGCGATTTGTACTTATTCCGTGATGGTCGTTTGCAGGCCATTACCGATAAAGCACGCTACCGTGAAGCTCGCTGGACCGCCAACGGCCGATTGATTGCACGAAGTAATATTAGCGGTGAAAGCCAGCTAGATTGGCTAGATGCTGACGGTCAAAAACTCGCTACACTATGGCGCGGTACTACCGATGAAGTGCTGGGTGAGTTTGATGTTCACCCAACTGAAAAACGCTTGGTGGCCGCCATTAAGCGCAAAGGCCACAGCTGGGGATTGGAGCAGTTTAATATTGATACCAAACAATGGCAGCCATTGGTTAATAGCGCGGCCATTGAATCGCAACCTAAATATAGCGCCGATGGAGAAAGCGTATTTTTTAGTGCCGATTATCAAGGCATTTATAATTTGCAAAAAATCTCGCTAAAAGATCAGAAAATCACTCAGATCAGCCAAGTGGCTAGCGGTGCATTTTACCCGGTTCAAACTGAAGATCAGCAGCTTTATTACTCGCAATATACTGCCAACGGTTTTGATTTTTTCAAACTAGATGAAGACGTTGATATTATTCAACAACCAGCAGCAGAAGCATCGTTTGCGATTAATTTCCCAGTAGCGGCCACCGAGCAAACCGACTATTCACCATGGCCAAGCTTGTCACCTCGCTGGTGGTTACCGTTGATTATTAGCGATGAAGTCTCTTCCTCTTATGGCGTGACAACTTCCGGGCAAGACGCACTAGGCCAGCATAGCTATGCCATTGCTGCTTCGGTAGATGTTAAAAACGAACAGTTTTCAGGTAATTTGATATACGGATATTCCAATAAATATTTAGCCAGCTATTCGCGTTCATTAGATTATTACGACATTAATGATGTTGTCGAAGCAATTCAGGCCGAAGACACATTACAATTAATTCGATTAAATTTGATTAATGCTTTCAATGATGATTTTGGCGTGCACTTGGGTGCCAGCTACCAGAAAGAGAAAGACAGCTACCATCGAAATGATGCTTCCAGACGAAGCGCAGAAACGAAAACTGGCCTGCTTGGTGTGGCATTTACTTACAATAACAGTGAGCAATACCTAAATTCGATTAGCACTAGCTGGGGTCGAAAAGTTAATTTAGTTATTGAAACCAACGAAGCGATTGAAAGTGATTTTAGTGGCGAAGTGATCAGCTATGATTGGCAGGAGTTTTTCAACCTACCTTATAATCAAGTGCTCGCTTTGCGATCATTTGGTAGCTGGGGAAGTGATCGCCCTGACCCGCTAACATTGGGCGGCACAACATCTGACGCAAGCTCACTATTATTCGGCCGTAACGAATATGCATTACGCGGTTATGATGACAACCAATTTGTTGGTGATCGGTTACAGGTCAACACCATTGAATGGCGCTTCCCAATCACTACGATTGAACGCAGCTGGAACATCTATCCAATTGGCTTACAAGAAATCAATGGCAGCTTGTTTGTCGATAGTGGCGCAGTTTGGAACCGAACCAATTATTCACGCAATTATGATGGCGATTATTTCACCGGTGCAGGCGCAGAGCTTGAAACGGTTATTTCAATCGGCTTTGGTTTGGCACTGCCTTTCAAACTGGGTTACGCCCATGGTTTTGACAGTCAATATGGAGAAGATAAAATCTATTTGACTATCGGCCAGCAGTTTTAACAACAACTGACAAATGCTCATGTAAAAAATTAATCTGAAAAACTAAAAGCTGCGCAATACACTTTGCGCAGCTTTTTTGCTAGGCGCACTCCAGGCACACGGCCCACCAACTTACCTTAAAAATATCAGAGTATTATTAATCAAAAACAACTGATTTTCGTAGCCTGAGTAAGCCTGTGGGCGCACCAGAGAACCGAAAATTCGACATAGGCAATCTAAATTCACTGAGTTTATATCTTTTATTTCAGTTCATTAATACAGCAATAAACACAACATTTAATAACGAACAGTTACCTTACGATTAAATTGCCGCGCAAGCATCAAACAAACACTATTTTCTACCTTCTGTCTCCCCTCTATCGACTTATCTAATAAAGCGACTACTATCTCCGTCGACTAATAAGCTTATTGTTTATAGTTATATAAAAAAAAGGTATTTACACTGAATAGCAGCCGCCATACATAAAACTACAACATCGTGATCTGCATCTCATTTGCTGCAATCACCTCATAATTGAGGAAGACCTATGCCTATTAAGTGGACCGAAGATTGGGAAATTGGTATTCAAGTAATCGACAACCAACACAAAAGAATTGTTGATTATATTAATGAGTTAGAAGTCTGTCAAACAGCTGATGACAAGGCTGGCGTTAGTAAGATTTTGACTGAATTGACCGATTACACCAGCTCTCATTTCGCTTTTGAAGAGAATTTGATGGAAGAAGCTGGCTATGGCTTTGTCACTGCACACCAGAAAGTACATCATCTTTTTATTCGTCGGGTCGAAGAATATAAAACGCGATATTTGACCGGTGAAGATATAGCATCTGAATTGACTAAAACTTTAGAAACCTGGCTGTTTAATCATATTAAACATGATGACAAAGACTATTCGGGTATTGTTAAACAAAATCTCGAGTTGGCCACTGCCAAGGTAAAAAAACAAAAAAGCAAAAGTTGGTTTGGTCGCTTATTCGGTAAGGCCGCTTAATTCTATTTAAAATCCCAAGCACTTATATTGAAACCAATAGAAATGCTTGGGCTTATTTCGCTATTTATCTAAACTGACAATCGCTTGTAAAAAACTTTGCTCAGCTATTTCAATATCAAAAACATCGCTGTGTATCATTTCTAAACGACTATCTGCCGCTTCATCAATCGAGGTCATGCTGGCAATACCATCACGAACATTAATAATTCGCCAACCCTGATTGGTTCTAACAACACCTTTAATTCGTTCAACCTGCTGACCACTCACCCAGCCAAGCAGTTGAATTTCGTCAAAAATCGCCGCATCAACAACAATCCATCCGCAACTAACATAGCCCTGGCCTTTGCTTTCAAAGCGACGCCAATCTTCATCACCTTGCAGGCTTGCACCCGACAATGCAGGTGTTTGATGGTCAGCATGTTGATGACCGTGAGCAGGAGTCAGGTGGGCTTTATGTGGCAAATTGAGCCATTCAGCCTCAATCTTTCCTTGCTCAACCTTGGCGGAAATTGCAGGCTGTAGCCTTTCAATTAATTGTTCAAATATTTCAATGTCTTTAGCTGAAGATTGATCAATTTTATTAGCCAAAACAACATCAGCTTGCTGCAGTTGATCTTGAAAAACTTCATGCTCGATATAGCGTGCGTCGGATAAAGCAACCGGGTCAACTAAGCAAATAACTGATTGTAATTGCAATACATCTTGATAATGCTCTGCCTGCAATGTTTTTATTATTTCGCTTAAATGACCCAGCCCGGTAGGTTCGATAATTAATCGATCTGGCCTTTGTTTACTAATCAGCTGATTCAAACCAATTTGAAACGGCAAACCTGCAGTGCAGCACAAACATCCACCAGGAACTTCTTTAATTGCTAGCTGCTGATCAGGCACCTGCGATTGCAGTATTGCCGCATCAATTCCTACCGTACCAAATTCATTGATTAAAACTGCCCAGCGCTCTGCAGTCTGATTTTTTTGACTCTTTTGTTTCACCAAATTAATGATTGATGTCGTTTTACCAACACCCAAAAAACCCGTCACAATATTTACAGGAATTGCCATAGTTATCTCTAAATTACCGCCATCGGCATAATGTAATAATATAACAATAGCATTGCTGCGCCTAGCCCGACTGTTCTGGTGGGTTAATCGACGACTCTTTATCTTCAACAAAACGGCCAAGTTAATCATTGAGGATTAGCCGTCAGCTAAGTGATAGTTTGTCATCAGAAGCAGATCACTTGAAAATTGATCATTTTTTGATCAATTTTCGAGCAAGATACCAAACCTATATATGTTAATGACTTAGCAGCGCATAAATCGTAAAAACAGCACTTATCCACAGGATTAACCACAGATTCGTTTGATAAATCCTCAAAAACAAAAATCTAATAACGATCAAAAAAAACAAACCAAACAATAGCGATGATTGATAAAAAACTATTTAGCCGTGCTCATCGTCAATCCTCGAAAAAGCCTCTAGTGAAGCAGTTTGATCGAAGTCATGTTCATTTTCTAAACAGTAACAGCTAACACTGCAAAATGATCGGCCAGTAATTGCAAATGAAATGCTGCGAATCAAAAAAATCTATCGGTAGCTGATAAACAACAGGTTATCCACTGTTAATGTTTCTTGAGTCAATAATAGAAATCAATCAGTCCAGAGCAAGCAAATATCAGCTTAGTGAATATAGTTTACTGGATGAGCTAGTTGGCTTCGTTTAATCGGCTTCACCCAGCAATTTTCTGAATGCTTTCGTAACTGCTTTTGTATTTGAACTGCTTCTGCTTTGCTAGTAAAAAATCCACTTGTCACTGACAGCCAACCGTCATTACGCTGCTGGATAAATAATTCGCTTTCACCAGAATCAATAATGCTATCTGCTTCAGCTGCTAGCTCTTCGAAAAAACGCACGACTCGCCAGTTCATTTTAAAAGAAGCGAGTTGAACGGTATAGCCAGATACATCATCAACTGACCGATCGTCTGAGTGTTGATCTGTTAAATAAAGTTCTGAAATATCTTCCAACACTTGATCCATCTGCTGGGGATTGGTCCAATTAACTACCGGAGCATATTGATTTTGTTGTACCGCTTGATCAGCAAATTCCTGTGGATCTATCACTTTTTCTTGTGTTTCAGCCACAACTGAAAAAGCGGACACTGATAAACAAAAAGCCATCAACAACCGAAATAATGATGTGATCGATAAATAATTATTTTTCAGATAAAGCACGACTCATTCCTCGTATAATCGGTTTTAGTAAGTAATCCAAAACGGTTCGCTTACCCGTTAAAATATCTACATCTGCCTCCATTCCAGGCACAATTTGATGCACTCGAGTTGGCCCTTGAACCGTTGCAGATAAAGTTCTGACATAGACTCGATAAAAAGTTCTGCCTGTTTTTTCATCCGACTGACTGTCTGGGCTGATTCTTTCTAGTTGACCTTTAATACCACCAGAAATCATTGAATCAAACGCCGATAAACGTACGTTTGCCGATAAACCTTTATCGAGATTGGCAATATCCGCCGGTGAAACCCGAGCTTCAACCAATAGCGTTTGATCCAGAGGCACCAATTCAATAATGGTATCGCCCGCCCGAACGACACCACCGATAGTTGTCGCCAGCAGAGTTTTAATAATGCCACGAACGGGGGCAACTACTTCGGTTCGAACCACGGCATCTTCGCCTGCATCTACATCTCCTTTTAACGATGCAAGCCTTACCATGCGGTCATTTAGCTGACCTCGAGCATCTGAACGAAAGGTGGTAATCAGCTCTTGTTTACGCGCATCTAGCTCAGCTAACATTTGCTGACTTACCGCTGCTTGTTGTGCCGCTTCCAGCATTTTTTCCTGCATGCCGGTGTGTTCGCGCTCCAAAGATAACAATTCAGCGGGTGCAGCAACCTTATCTCGAATTAATTGTCGCTTTATTCGAATTTCTTTTTGCAAAATTGATAACGATTTCTTTAAAAAAGGCAATCGTTTTTCATAACCATTTATTTCTGTAAGACGCTGGTTTTTTTGTTGATCAACAATATTTAACTGCGCTTGTAACATGGCAGCTCGTTCTGACCTTAATTGCTCTTCCGCGCGAATTATCGATGGCGGCGTATTGGCTTTAATTGCTTGGCTATAATCTGGCGCTGTACCTAACAATTCTGCTTGCAAACGAGCAATTGATGCGACTAATCCATCACTAGTCGCCCTAGCTTCAACAAATCTTTGCTCCGCTTTTTTCGGACTCAATTTCAACAAAATCTGGCCTGGCTGAACAATGTCGCCTTCCGCGATTAAAATATCGGTGACGACGCCGCCTTCCAAATGCTGAATTTGTTGTAATTTGCTCGTTGGGATTACCTTACCACTGCCTTTAACCCGAATATCAATTTCAAAAATAGCTGCCCATAAAACAAAGCAACTGACCATTGCCAGCATCGTGATTACTAATACACGAGCAATTAATGAGGGTGATGCCAAAGCGAGTTCTTCAATTCGTTGCTGGCTGTTAGAAACTTTTGCCATCATGGTGCAACGCCCGATTGAATTTTCGCCTGCGATTGGGCAACAATTTTGTCATCAACAATCGGTTGCTCTTGAATGCCGCCTTTAAGCCGTGCCAATACTTCTGATTTTTCACCATCAAGTAGAATCCGACCATGCTCCATTACCACTAAACGATCGACCAGTTCTAACAAAGCAGGGGTATGGGTTACCAATACAACAGTCAGGTTTTTCTGTTGAATTAAATCTCGCAAGCGGTGTAATAATTGCCGTTCTGTGGTTGGATCCATCGCACTGGTTGGTTCATCTAGCAACAAAATGTTTGGCTGATGTAGCAGCGCCTGGGCAATCGCCACTGCTTGTTTTTGACCATTAGATAAACCGGCACCTCTCTCACCCAGCACTCGCTGATAACCATCAGGATGCTGACTGACAAACTGCTCGACACCTGCCATGCGCGAGGCATGTAGGATTGCTTGATCTGATGCTTCTGGCTGGCCAATACAAATATTTTCTTTCAGACTGCCGCTGAACAGCATCGGATCTTGACCGACATAACCAACATGGGCGCGTAATTCTGCAGGGAGAATTTGTCGGCTATCTACGCCGCCTATTTGTACTGAACCATTTTGTGGCGAATAAATACCAGCCAATAATTTTAACAGTGTACTTTTACCTGAGCCAATTTTTCCGATAATTGCTACCCGTTCTCCTTCTTTTATGTCTAAAGATGAAGGCTGTAACGCTGGCACCGGCTGTTCTGCTGGATAATGAAAATCTGCTGCTTTAATTTGAAAGCTTTTTCCAAGATCTTTTCTGGATAAAAACGAGGCATCTTGCGATCTTAATTGTGGCCGATCCATAAATTCTGAAATTTGATCAAACGCCACCCGAGCATGATAACTTCGTGATAATAAACCTGCAGTTTGGGTAAATGGCTGCATGGCTCGGCCACCTAACATATTGACTGCAATGAGTGCACCCATCGTCATATCACCGGAGCTAATTAAATAAACGCCACCAATAATTAACGACACACTGGAAATTTGCTGCAATAGCGCTGCACTGTGGCTGGCAAGCTGACCATACATGCGGACTTTCATGCCAGAAATTGCTGATGCATGCACCTGATCTTGCCACCGGCCACGCATTACTCGCTCGGCACCAACTGCTCGAACCATTTCCAGGTTGGTAATGGTTTCTACCAGCGTACCCTGGCGGTCTTGTCCATTGACTGCTGCTTGCTTTGATGCCCGCGAGAGCGGACCTTGTAACAACAAACCCACCAACAATGCTAATGGCCCAGCAACCAGCGGAACTAGCCCCAAAGGACCACCAATCACAAACATTAAAGTGATGAATAACACCACAAACGGCAAATCAATCAGCACTATCAACGTGGCCGATGAAAAAAATTCTTGTACCGAAGAAAAACCGCGTAAAACATCCGCTATGCTGCCAGCAGCGCCCATACGATGTTCCATTTTAAGCCCTAACAAATGCTCATATATTTGCCGCGAAACTTTAACATCTACTCGACGCGCAGCGGTATCTACTAAATAGCTGCGTATCTCTTTCATAACAAAATCAAAAATGAGAATAATGAAAACGCCGATCGCTAATGTCCAAAGCGTATTAATTGCACCATTGGGCGCCACTCGGTCGTAAACCGCTAAATTAAATAACGGCAGCACGAGTGCAAAAATATTAATGACCAGCGCAGCCATCCATACATAGCCATAGCTCGGTAATTCTTTCCACAATACTTGGCGTAGCCATTTTTTTCCAACCGCTTCTTTTTCATTTTTAGCTAAAGATTTAACGCCAATTTGTAGCACTTGGCCTTGCCAGAATTTCTCAATGCTTTCCCAGGCAATAGAAGCCAACTTTCCATCTTTAACTAAAAATGCCTGAGTTAGTTGCTCGGTTGCCTGTTGCTGACCGCTAGCTAATAGCACTGACACTTTTTTACCGCCAGAGAGGGTTAACAAACAAACGGCAACACCAGAATATTGTTTAGCTTGATCAAATGTCAGTGGTTGTTGATCGCAGGTTAAACCACCCTTTTCTAATGAATCGTTAACTCCAGCAACATCGATCCCTTTTTCTAAGGTGGCATCACTGCACAGTGAAGATAAAATAGCTTGTGGCGATAAGGGGCGCCCAAGAAGTCGAGTTGCTTCAGAAACAATCTCTACAAACTGTAAGGCAGCTGTATTGGCTGATTCGCTTGCTGAAGCTGGCGGTATACTGTTCTGCTCTTTAATACTGCTTGCCATCTAGTGGAATCCAAATACTGCAACAGGCGGCATATTCAAAATATGCCGCCTGTTATTTTTATTGTGGCGAATTTTCCTGCGCTCGGTTATTCAGCAGAAGCGTGACTTTCTAGCTCTGTCAGTAGCGTTGAACCACTGCTCAAGAACACTTGAAGAGAATCATTGACTACTGGTTGTAGCTGATCGCCACTCATAGTTTCAGCCTGATTCGCCATAGCTTGCAGATTACCAGTAGACTGGGTCATCAAAACAGACAGATTCGACTCAACTGCATTTGTAGCAGATAAAAGCTGATCTAAGCTTTCAGATTGTGGCTGAAGCATGTCGACTAGCAGTGGGGTATTTGCATCCAAAGCATTCGATGCACTATCAATTACTAAATTATCAATTACCAAACTGTCCAACTGATCCAATAGCAAGAAAGCAGATACACTATCAACAACATTGACATTTTCAGCGGTTGATGGTTCTACAACGTCAGTTTCGTTGGTTGGCAATTGATTAGCTTGCGCGTCTCTCGATTGCTCTTGATTAGTCTGGCCATCATCCGCTTGAACATTATTTAACAGCTCTGGAAATTCAGATTCTGCAATTGAAGTTGTCGCATCTACTGGCTGGTCATCAATCACCACATTATTTAATGAGACAACAATATCACCCTGGCCATTCGCAGTTATTGGAATTAAATAAACAATACCACTATCGCTAATTTCAGATAATTCTGGCTCACCGGCAACACCATTTTCTACTCTAATATTATCAAGTGAAAAGTCATCTGGCATTTGATGGAAAGTAACGGCTAACTGATTATTACTATCTATTTCTTTTAACTCAAAAACAACTTCATTAACAAGCCCATCAGCGTCAGTTTCGAAAGCCTCATCGGGCCATTGCTTCTTTTGATAATCTACTGTAAATGTTGCTGAATTTCGCTCTAAAACCTCTGGCGGTTGATAACCCTCAGGAAGAGAATCAATGGTAGTTGAAATCGTCTGCTCTAGGTTGGTATTACCTGAAGTATCTTCAACTGCACCTTCCTTCAGGGTTACTGTGATATCACCTGTAGCCAGTGGATCGAAATGAATAATATAAACATTTTGGTTGTATGGGCTTTGCTGAAAGCTAGTAACTACCGCATTAGTGATTTGCAAGTCATCTAGCGTAAAATCCTTTACAGCTTCATTAAATACCACTGTTAATAAATCAACATAATCACTTGTTTCTGTTTGATTGAAATAAAAATCAGTGATTTCTGGATTACTACTATCGGCTATCACTTCTAACGTTTGATTTAACGCTTCATTCTCATTAGCAATCAAACCATCTGTGATATCAATAGTAACTGTACCGACCTGGGCTGGGGTAATCACTAATTGATAATAGTCATCCGATACCCTAACCAAATCAGTGACTGAGCCATTCGCTGTGCCATTAATGCTAAATTGGCTCGAAGTCAGATCAATCGCTTTATCGAAATACAAATCAACAGTAAACGGCATGATACCATTAGCCAAATCGGGATATTCAACTATCACTGAAGGCTGGGTGGGTTCAGACACAACAAAAGTTTCACTTGTGGCCTGATTGTTATTATTTTGCTCACCATGAATACGATTGCCATCTAAAGTAATTGTTATATTTTCAGTGGATATTGGTGTGATAGTCGCGGTCCAAACAATACCGTCATCAGACTGCAAGTTGCTTAACTCAGCATTAGAAATTCGCAAATCTCCAGCATCAAAATCAGTCACTTTCTGATCAAAAGTGAATGTAACGATCTTTGGCTGAAATCCTGAGAAACCATTATCAGAAATATCAATTGACTCAAGTTGCAGGGGGGCACCTACAATCGTTCTAGTAATTGGTTGGGCTAAGGTTTCGTTTCCATTACCAGCACTATCTACAACAGCATTGTCTTTAAAATTAATTTGCAGTGCACCAGAGCCATACTGATCTGGATAAAATTCAATGGAAAAGCCATATTGGCCATTCTGACTAACCTCTCCTATCCGGCCTTGGTTAATAATTATGCCATCTTTTGTTAGACCACTTACCTGCTCATTAAAGCCAACATAAATAATATGAGGTTCGTTATTTTCAGTCGGAACGCTAATTGAAAAATCGTCAAAGAATGGTTTTATTATTTCATTTCTTACTGAAATAACAAACGATTCCTCTTGATTACTTTGCTGCCCATTTCCGCTAACTGAACCTGCAGGTAATGAAAACTCAATTTCTCCAATATTTTGAGCGCTTATTGTAACTGAAAACTTTCCAGGGCCAATTTGCTGTAAATTACTCAAACTTACACCAGAAGCATTAGACAACTGAATATCATCAATCGTTAAACCGTCCACTGGTTGATCAAAAGTAATAATAACCGTACCTTCCTGCCCCACCTGAACTGGGTCAGCAGCAATAGATACTTCAATCGGTTCTTCAGGTACAACAGAAAAATCAATTTGTTTAGATACCGAAGTATTACCCGCTACATCAATTTGACGAACTTCGACATTATTTTGCCCTTCCACTGTAGTGAAGCTACTACTCCATTCACCGCCATTTAAACGATACTCAACAGTGGCACCAGTTTCTGCGGTCACTTCTAGGTCACCATTGACAAGCACGACTTCCGGTGCATCTGGCGCTGAAGTATCTAGCATGAAGGTGATTTCTTGTGCAATTGAAGCGTTATCAGCTGCATCGACCTGACGGACAAAAATAGTATGCTGGCCATCGTCTAAGTTCTGCGGTTGGCTTGCCGTCCAATCTGTTCCATTTAAACTGAATTGGATTTCAGCACCGGCTTCTTCGCCGGAAACATTTAGCTGACTATTGTTAGTAATTAAATCGCTATTGGAACGGCCACTATCATCAGCTAGCTGAATATTTAAAGGTGTTTCTGGTGCAATGGTATCTCGAACGAAACTGACTCCGACTGAATTAGAAACATTTCCCGCAGTATCAATATAACGAACCTGAAGATTATTTTGCCCTTCAACTTCGATATAATTGCTTTGCCAGCTAGCACCATTATCTGTGCTATATAAAACCGTTGCATTTTCCTGTGTACTTACAACCAGTTCACCGTTAATTACTGACCAGCTTGGCGCGGCAGGAGCAGTTGTGTCCACTGTAATGTCAATTGACTGCGGCTCTGAAATATTGCCTGCGATATCGACCTGACGGACAAAAATAGTATGTTGGCCATCGGCTAAATCTGGCTGTGTAGTTGTCCAATCTGTTCCATTTAAACTGAATTGGATTTCAGCACCAGCTTCTTCGCCGGAAACATTTAGCTGACTATTGTTAGTAATTAAATCGCTATTGAAACGGCCGCTATCATCAGCTAGCTGAATATTTAAAGGTGTTTCTGGTGCAATGGTATCTCGAACGAAACTGACTCCGACTGAATTAGAAACATTTCCCGCAGTATCAATATAACGAACCTGAAGATTATTTTGCCCTTCAACTTCGATATAATTGCTTTGCCAGCTAGCACCATTATCTGTGCTATATAAAACCGTTGCATTTTCCTGTGTACTTACAACCAGCTCACCGTTAATTACTGACCAGCTTGGCGCGGCAGGAGCAGTTGTGTCCACTGTAATGTCAATTGACTGCGGCTCTGAAATATTGCCTGCGACATCGACCTGGCGAACATAAATAGTCTGACTGCCGTCGGCTAAGTTTTGCGGTTGTTCAACTGACCAATTAAGACCATCAGCGCTATATTCAACCGTCGCGCCTGCTTCTACACCGGTAACGGTTAATTCAGTCTGGCTGGTGATTAAATCACTGCTTGAGCTACCGGTATCTTCAGTTAGCTGAATATTTAAGTCATTGGCTGCGGTTGTATCTTTAGTGAAACTAATTTGTTGCGGATCAGATGGATTGCCTGCTTGGTCCATCTGTCGAACAAAAATAGTATGCTCGCCGCTAGCCAATTCTGGCTGTGTAGTTGTCCAATCTGTTCCATTTAAACTGAATTGGATTATTGCATCAGTTTCGGCACCGGTGATATTTAACAAGCCATTTTGACTAATTAAATCACCATTTATTCCGGTATCTTCAGCTAACTGAATATTTAAATTATCGGCCGGTGGTGTGGTGTCTCTTACAAATGATTGTGTCGTGACTTCAGAGATATTACCGGCAGCATCGGTTTGGCGAATCTCAACATTATTCTGCCCTTCCACTGCGGTGAAGCTATCAATCCACTCGCCACCATTTAAACGATATTCAACGGTGGCACCGATTTCAGCCGTCACTTGCAAATCATTACTGACAAGCACAACTTCCGGTGCAGTGGGTGCAGCGGTATCTTTAGTAAAAGTAATTGACTGAGGATCTGATGGATTACCCGACACATCGACCTGACGGACAAAAATAGTATGTTGGCCATCGGCTAAATCTAGCTGTGTAGTTGTCCAATCTGTTCCATTTAAACTGAATTGGATTTCAGCACTGGCTTCTGCACCCGTAACAGTTAATTCAGTCTGGCTGGTGATTAAATCACTGCTTGAGCTACCGGTATCTTCAGTTAGCTGAATATTTAAATCATTGGCTGCGGTTGTATCTTTAATAAAACTAATTGACTGGGGTTGTGAGGCATTGCCCGCTTGGTCGACCTGACGCACATAAACAGTATGACTGCCATCAGCTAAGTTTTGCGGCTGATCAGTGCTCCAATCTATACCATCGATACTATATTCAATTGTTGCACCTGCTTCAGCACCGATTACATTTAATTGGCTATTGTTAGTAATTAAATCTGCCGTACCCATGCCACTGCCTTCAACCAATTGAATATTTAAATTACTGGTTGGCAGCGTCGTATCTTTTACAAATGATTGTGTCGTGACTTCAGAGATATTACCGGCAGCATCGGTTTGGCGAATTTCAACATTATTCTGCCCTTCCACTGCGGTGAAGCTATCAATCCACTCTCCACCATTTAAACGATATTCAACGGTGGCACCGGATTCTGCAGTCACTCGCAAGTCATTGCTGACTAGCACGACTTCCGGTGCAGTGGGTACGGCAGTATCTTTAGTAAAAGTAATTGACTGAGGATCTGATGGATTACCCGACACATCGACCTGACGGACAAAAATAGTATGTTGGCCATCGGCTAAATCTGGCTGTGTAGTAGTCCAATCCGTACCATTTAAACTGAATTGGATTTCAGCACCGGCTTCTGCACCCGTAACAGTTAATTCTGTTTGGCTGGTGATTAAATCACTGCTTGAGCTACCGGTATCTTCAGTTAGCTCAACATTCAGATTATTGGCCGGTGGTGTGGTGTCTCTTACAAATGATTGTGTCGTGACTTCAGAGATATTACCGGCAGCATCGGTTTGGCGAATTTCAACATTATTTTGCCCTTCCACTGCGGTGAAGCTATCAATCCACTCTCCACCATTTAAACGATATTCAACGGTGGCACCGGTTTCAGCCGTCACTTGCAAGTCATTACTGACAAGCACGACTTCCGGTGCAGTGGGTGCAGCGGTATCTTTAGTAAAACTAATCGACTGCGGCTCTGAAATATTGCCTGCGACATCGACCTGGCGAACATAAATAGTCTGACTGCCGTCGGCTAAGTTTTGCGGTTGTTCAACTGACCAATTAAGACCATCAGCGCTATATTCAACCGTCGCGCCTGCTTCTACACCGGTAACGGTTAATTCAGTCTGGCTGGTGATTAAATCACTGCTTGAGCTACCGGTATCTTCAGTTAGCTGAATATTTAAATTATTGGCTGCGGTTGTATCTTTAATAAAACTAATTGACTGGGGTTGTGAGGCATTGCCCGCTTGGTCGACCTGACGCACATAAACAGTATGACTGCCATCAGCTAAGTTTTGCGGCTGATCAGTGCTCCAATCTATACCATCGATACTATATTCAATCGTTGCACCTGTTTCAGCACCGATTACATTTAATTGGCTATTGTTAGTAATTAAATCTGCCGTACCCATGCCACTGCCTTCAACCAATTGAATATTTAAATTACTGGTTGGCAGCGTCGTATCTTTTACAAATGATTGTGTCGTGACTTCAGAGATATTACCGGCAGCATCGGTTTGGCGAATTTCAACATTATTCTGCCCTTCCACTGCGGTGAAGCTATCAATCCACTCTCCACCATTTAAACGATATTCAACGGTGGCACCGGTTTCAGCTGTCACTCGCAAGTCATTGCTGACTAGCACGACTTCCGGTGCAGTGGGTGCGGCAGTATCTTTAGTAAAAGTAATTGACTGAGGATCTGATGGATTACCCGACACATCGACCTGACGGACAAAAATAGTATGTTGGCCATCGGCTAAATCTGGCTGTGTAGTTGTCCAATCTGTTCCATTTAAACTGAATTGGATTTCAGCACCAGCTTCTTCGCCGGAAACATTTAGCTGACTATTGTTAGTAATTAAATCGCTATTGGAACGGCCGCTATCATCAGCTAGCTGAATACTTAAATTGATATTGGGTGCCGTAGTATCTCGAACAAAACTGACTACGATTGGATTTGAAGCGTTGCCTGCAACATCAATCGTACGAATTTGCAGAGTATTATCACCTTCAACTTCGCTGTAACTGGCTTGCCAATTTACTCCATTATCAGTGCTGTATTCAACAATCGACCCTGCAGCATTATTTACTATTAACTCACCGCCCGTTGCATCCCAGCTTGGCGCGGCAGGAGCAGTTGTGTCCACTGTAATGTCAATTGACTGCGGCTCTGAAATATTGCCTGCGATATCGATCTGGCGAACATAAATAGTCTGACTGCCGTCGGCTAAGTTTTGCGGTTGTTCAACTGACCAATTAAGACCATCAGCGCTATATTCAACCGTCGCGCCTGCTTCTACACCGGTAACGGTTAATTCAGTCTGGCTTGTGATTAAATCACTGCTTGAGCTACCGGTATCTTCAGTTAGCTGAATATTTAAATTATTGGCTGCGGTTGTATCTTTAATAAAACTAATTGACTGGGGTTGTGAGGCATTGCCCGCTTGGTCGACCTGACGCACATAAACAGTATGACTGCCATCAGCTAAGTTTTGCGGCTGATCAGTGCTCCAATCTATACCATCGATACTATATTCAATTGTTGCACCTGCTTCAGCACCGATTACATTTAATTGGCTATTGTTAGTAATTAAATCTGCCGTACCCATGCCACTGCCTTCAACCAATTGAATATTTAAATTACTGGTTGGCAGCGTCGTATCTTTTACAAATGATTGTGTCGTGACTTCAGAGATATTACCGGCAGCATCGGTTTGGCGAATTTCAACATTATTCTGCCCTTCCACTGCGGTGAAGCTATCAATCCACTCTCCACCATTTAAACGATATTCAATGGTGGCACCGGTTTCTGCAGTCACTCGCAAGTCATTGCTGACTAGCACAACTTCCGGTGCAGTGGGTGCAGCGGTATCTTTAGTAAAAGTAATCGACTGAAGATCTGATGGATTACCCGACACATCGACCTGACGGACAAAAATAGTATGTTGGCCATCGGCTAAATCTGGCTGTGTAGTTGTCCAATCCGTACCATTTAAACTGAATTGGATTTCAGCACCGGCTTCTGCACCCGTAACAGTTAATTGACCATTGTTAGTAATTAAATCGCTATTGAAACGGCCGCTATCATTGATTAATTCAATGTTTAAATTATTTTCAGCACGACTATCAAGCGTAAAAGTGACTGTTTGTGCAACAGAAGCATTACCAGCCAGGTCTACCTGACGCACATAAATAGTATGCTCGCCGTCATCTAAGTTTTGCGGCTGCTCTGTTGACCAAGTAGCTCCATCAATACTGAATTGAATTTCTGCATCAATTTCTGCACCAGAAATATTTAACTGGCCATTATTACTAATTCGATCTGAACTAGAGTTGCCAGAATCATTTTCTAGCTGGATATTTAAATTAGATTCAGGTGCAATAGTGTCTCGAACAAAAGTAATTGATTGAATCGCTGAAATATTTCCCGCGCCATCGATCTGTCGGACTTCAACCCTATTCTCACCTTCAACCGGGCTAAAACTGTTAACCCATTCTCCACCTGGTAAGCGATATTCAATAGTGGCTGCGTCTTCTGCTACTACATTTAAATTACCATTCGTGGCTGATAACTGTGGTGCTGCTGCATTAGTATCTTTAGTAATCTGAATAGATTGTGCAGTAGATGCATTGCCTGCGGGGTCAATTTGCCGAACATAAATAGTATGCTGACCATCGGCCAGCGCCCCATTAACATCAGGTTGCTGACTACTCCAGTCACCGACATTGCCAGTTAAACTAAATTGAATTTCAGCATTGCTTTCCTGGTTAGCTACCTGCAACAAAGCCGATTGAGTTAACTGGTCTGCTAAAGAAACACCACTGTCAGTGATTAATTCAATTTGTAAATTCGCAGGAGCAGCTGTTTGATCAAGATTAAAGGTAATCGAATTAATCGGTGAGATATTACCGCTAATATCAGTCTGCCTAACATAAACTTGATTTTCTCCAGCTTGAGGCTGATATTGCTCACTCCAGCTTTGGCCATCAAGGCTATATTCCACCAGAGCGCCTGGCTCTAATCCAGCTAATTGTAATTGGCCATCATTAGTCAATAAGTCGTTTGCACTGCTACCGCTATCATTGGCTAATACAACTCGTGGTGCTAAAGCTTCAGCATCAATTTGTACTGCTTGCTGGGCATATACAGATTGGCCATTAATATTGGCAACAACCTGAATTTGAGTTTGATGCTCAAGCGCCGTATCAAACTGAATTTGCCATTGACCTGTAGCATCTACGGTTGCCTCGGCATATGCTGTGTTAGCACCTACCAAGAAAACCGATATAATTGCGCCAGCCTCAGCCTGCCCTGATATTACTTGTCCGTTGCTGGACAAAATAACTAATGGATCTGGAATGCTGGTTACTGGATAAATATCAGGAACTGGTGTTGGCAACGACGCATCTGAAATTGTGGCAGTCGATGATGTTCTTCTAGAGTCTGTCGATTGGCTCGCAATTAAATCTGCCGGGTTATTAATTTCAGGCATTACTGCAGAAACCGAAAACCGGCTAGCACCGATTACCGATTGAAACTTCTCACTTGATTCAGAATTTGATTGTGCATCAATATCCGCTTCAGCTGTTTCAACTATTGGTTTTTCATCTGACGGATCATGCTCAGTCGTTTCATCAAGACTGGTGGTCTCATCTGCTTCTGTGTCTAGCACACTGACAGCAGTCTCGAGATTGTCCTCTGACCCTGCCGCCCTGACAATTAACTGTTGAGCGTCGCCTTTACCACTAATAATTAGCTGTTCACTACCTAGCATAATCTGGAAATCATTAGTTGCTAGTAGCGGCACAGCAGAACGGAAAATAATAACTTCGCCAGAATCCAGCGTTAAAATCAAGTCATCACCCTGAACTTTAATGTTCAGATTTTCCTGATTCTCAGGTAAATGAATTTGATCTCCCAGCTGGACAATCACTTCACTACCGATAGTAATTTTTTGCCCGTTTCGGCTAAACTCAACAGTCATTTTTTTACCTTTTTAATTCTTGATTTTCATATCAAGAAAACCTCAAGTTTTAGTTTTATAAACAGTTATCATTCTTAAAGCTAACTAACTATTATGTTGAGGCAAGTCCAACGCTTCATTTAGCAAGCCCGTCGCGTGCAACAATCGATATGCTAACAACTGACTTTCAAAGTACGCTTTTAAATAACCATCTTGTGCTGACTGGTATTGCTTTAGCACTTTAACCGCAGCAGAAACTCCGCTATTACTTCCAGTCGACATTTCCAAACGCTTTCGAGAAGCTTTTAATAACTGCTGAATGCGCTTTAAATCTTCTCCATAAAGATCCAAGCTGGCCAATGCCGATTTTCTGCTATAGCTGATGACCTGAATTTGCCGAGTAATTTCTTTTTGTCGATACTGCAACTCAGCTTTAGCTGATCGATATTGGGCTTGTGCTTTGTTGACTTGTGAGGAAGTAGATTGGCCAGTCAATTGCCAGTTCATACGCAACAAAACAGAACTATCTTGTCGATCTCCAGCTAATTCTTCAGCACCATCATCCCATCGGTGAGATGCTTCTACCGCTAAAGTTGGTTTGCTGGCACTGGCAGCAACATCTACTTGATTGTTCAATGCTTGAGCATTAAATGCTAATTGCTGAAGCATTGGATTATTTTCTAATGCGAGTGTTTTCCATTTTTCAGCATCCTGCTGCTGAAAAATTTGATTGTTGGGGCGAATTGGTTCTTCAAGTGAGTTCGGAGGAATACTCGCCTCTACAAAAAACGCCGCTTCTGCTTCAATTAACGCTTGCTGTAAAGACTGAGCTCGAAAATCAATTTCGCTTCTGGCCAATCGCGCTTCACTCAGCTCATATTCTGGAGCGAGACCCTTTTTAACTCGTTTTTCAACATGCGCCACCAAATCATCATAAGCTTTCGCTACATCAGAGCTGAATGCCAGCTGTTCGCGATTCAGATAAACGTCGTAATAGGCCTGAATTACTCGCATTGCAACATCTTGCTGCACCGCAGCTAACGAAGACCGGGCAGCCAGATAGCGCTTTTCTGAAGCAGATAAATCTCCGGCATAACGACCGCCGTCATAAAAATCCCAACGGCCGTTAACCCCGATTCCAGCACGACCTTTAACGTTATCAGTGCTATTCGCTTCTGTAGTTTCATCTTTACGTTGTGACCAGCCGGCATCAGCAGATAAATTAATTTGCGGCAACCTGCGAGATTTTGTCAGGTTTATTTCTTGCTGATTAACTTCGACTAGTTGTTGTTGTTGATAAATATATGGATTTTCTTGTAATGCTGTTTTAATTGTTTGATTTAGATCTAATGCATGAGCTGTAGATGACAACCCAAAAATACAACCGAAAAAAAAATGCTTGCCTAAACCCAAAATCTACTCCCCAAATAACAATCAGCTTTGCATATGGCCCCAAATAGCAAGGTCCAAAAATATTACCCATAGTAAAGGGCGCGACAGATTATAAATGTGCGATAGCTAGCATTATTTACAAAGAAAAAAACGATGAGTGTTCATTTTTAAGCAACGGAATAATAATTAGGAATAGAAGCTATCGCATCAAAGATTTTTAATTTAGTTTCACTAAATATAAAGCGAAAAGCACTTAAGTATAAGGAAAAGTAATGGGTGGGCGACTTCGCTTAAATTTAGCAAAAAAAAACACCCGCCGAAGCGAGTGCTTTTCTCAAACAAGAAATATGACTTAGGCTGATTTTTTCTCAGCTTTAGCCACTTTCACCTTTGCTTTTTTTTGACAGTTATCTGCAATTTTATTCTTGTTGTTACGCGCTAATTCACAGTGATCGAACTCGTCAACACGAACCACTTCACGGCGAATCTTCTCGTAATCAAGCAAAATATCTGCTTCCAACTGGCTAAACACTTCTACTTCAACTGCCTGTTGAATTTGATCTTCTACCGACAGTGCAGGGTTAACCTTGCCTTTCTTTTGAGCCTTACGCAGCTTAATTTCAAGCGGCTCAGCTTTTTGCAGCTTCTGGAAAGCGATTTCTACTTGGCCAGCACCATCAGTTTCACTTGGGCTGATGTGCGCACCGCTGGAAATGCGATCACGCAGCGCACAAGGTTGCAACATCGGTTTAACCATCTTGTGTGCCAATGCGTCAGACGCTGGGCGATAGCTACGGCCATATGGGAAGATCGCTCGCTTCAATACTAATGAAACAGCAGGATTACCGAAGTTATCGAAGAAATCATCGAAAGCGACCTGAGTCTTGTACAACAAATCATCCAGGCTATAACGAGCAGTATCTAGCTCATCTTTTTGACGACCATTATCTTCGTAATACTTCAGAACGGTTGAGCCGATATACAAATAAGACAGTACATCTGCCAAACGTGCAGATAACCGCTCTTTACGCTTTAGCTCACCACCCAACATGCCCATTGCTACGTCAGCAGTTAATGCCAATGCAGAAGACATCCGAGTAAATTGGCGATAGTAATGGGCCATTGGACCAGAAACAGGGCTCTTGATGAACAAGCGACCGCCGGTTAAACCAAAGGTCAAAGCACGAAAGAAATTATTGGCACCAAAACCTACATGCGCCCATAACAGCTTATCGAAACGACTTAATGCTTTCTCAGGATCGGTTTCGCGCGCCGCTTCCATTTCAGGGAATACATAAGGATGACAACGAATAGCGCCCTGACCAAAAATCATCAAGTTACGGGTTAAAATATTCGCGCCTTCAACGGTAATTGAAACCGGAACACCTTCATAAGCTCGGCCTAAATAGTTCTTTGGTCCTAACTGAATACCCTTACCGCCATGAACGTCCATTGCCGCATTGGCAACTTCACGACCCATTTCAGTCATATGGTATTTAGCAATGGCCGAAGGCACTGAAGGACGAACACCTAAATCAACTGCATTGGCGGTCATTCGACGACAAGCATCTAATTTGTAAGCGTTGGTGGCAATCATCGCTAACTGCTCTTCAACACCTTCAAAATAACCAATCGAAGTACCAAATTGCTTACGCACTCGTGAATAAGCACCGGTAGTGCGATATGCCAGTTTACCGTTAGCTGTTGCCAAAGCAGGCAGTGAAATTGAACGGCCAATCGACAAGCACTCAACTAGCATCCGCCAACCTTGACCTGCCATTTCTGGCCCACCAATGATCCAATCTAACGGGATAAAAACATCTTTACCGTAGGTAGTACCATTCATGAACGCTTGGTTGAGCGGGAAGTGACGTTTGCCACATTCGATACCAGGATGGTTGGTTGGGATCAGCGCACAAGTAATGCCGAGATCTTTTTTATCGCCTAATAATCCATCAGGATCATAAAGCTTGAATGCCAAACCTAAAACCGTCGCCACTGGGGCCAAAGTAATATAATGCTTATCCCAGTTCAGGCGCATACCCAGAACTTCTTTACCTTCAAACTGGCCTTTAGTAATGACGCCAGCATCAGGAATAGAGCCTGCATCAGAACCGGCTTCAGGGCTGGTTAATGCAAAGCAAGGGATTTCGTCGCCGCAAGCTAAGCCAGGCAACCAGCGCTGCTTTTGCTCATCAGTACCGTAGTGGTGTAATAATTCACCCGGGCCTAGCGAGTTAGGTACCATGGTATTAACCGCAGCACTTAATGAACGGGTTGCAATGCGCATGACTACTTCAGAGTGCGCAATTGCTGAGAAACCTAAACCGCCATATTTCTTGGAAATCACCATGCCGAAGAAACGTTCTTTCTTGAGGTAATCCCACACTTCTGGTGACAAATCGGCATCTTCATGGACAGTGGTCCAGTCATCAATCATTTCGCAAACTGTCGCGACCTGATTATCGACAAAAGCCTGTTCTTCTTCATTCAGCTTGGCCGCAGGCATTTTTAATAGCTTGTTCCAATCTGGCGAACCGGCGAACATTTCGCCTTCCCACCAAACATCACCCGCTTCCAATGCTTCACGCTCGGTCTCGCTCATCGGCGGCAATACTTTACGAAACGCTTCCAGAATTGGTTGAGTGACCAGATTCTGTCGGATTGATTCCATATTGAAAACAACCGCTATTGCAGCAAATGCAGCCCAGCAAAGGAATCCACCTAACGTGAAGAATTCGACAAACCAGACCAAAGCTACAGCTGCAGCAACAGTCCAAGCAATCAACGGCGCCCGTAAAAATCCGAGCGTCCAAAATGCCAACACAGCAATGATGACATCGAGGTAGTTACCCATCAGCGTCTCCTAGTTCTTTCTGATTATTATTTACGCTATTCCAGATCAGACAAAAGACCGAACAACATGATCGTACAACAACCTGTTAGAACGGTCTTTGTCTATTTAATTCCAACCAACACAATTAGTTGCGACAATTAACTTGCAGCACGTAATCCGTTAGCTAGATAGGGTACCAGTCGTCGAATCACAGATTCGATTCCGGCTGATTCGTTATAGTCACTTTCAGCAATTTGCTTTAATGCCTCATCACTTGCCAAAGTGAAAGCCACTGTGCCCAGCGTAAAGTGAGTGCGCCAGAATAATTCTACCGGTGATAATTGCGGCAAGCTCTGGCTAAGCAAACTGTAATAACCCAACAGCAAAGTGCCGTATCGCTCTTGCATAAAACGACGCAAATGGCCTTGGGTTTCAGAATAGGCACGGCCCAATAGCCGCATTAAAATCGTTGCTGAGCCGGGTGTTTGCTGGTCCATTTCAAGAATCGGCCGAAAAATAGTTTCCAGCACATATTCCAAACTAACCTCACGGCCAATTTTGGAAAGCTCAGTTAAATCAGCCTCCCAAGTAGGCATCAGCGCATCAATCCGACGGCCAATCACCGCCTGAATCAACGATTTTTTATCGCCAAAGTGATAATTGACTGAAGCAAGGTTCACTTCAGCTTTATTGGTGATTCCGCGTAACGAGGTTTCCGAAAAACCCTTCTCAGCAAACAGACTTTCGGCTGCATCGAGAATCCGGTCTTTAGTAGTGGCCTTGCCGCCACCATCTCGTTCGGAGTTTATAAGTGTTTCAAACATGCGTTTGAAAATACGTGTCGCGCCTTGGCCTGTCAATATATCTAAAGAGATTTTTTATAGAAAAAGACAAGCACTTTTTCATTAAGCAAACCAGCTCGGCGCCATGCCTTTGAGCCACTGAAAATATTGAAAAGATAAAACCAACAGGTGATTTGCCATTGTTGACATCAAACGACCATGATGCCGATGACTCAAATAAGTCATCAGCATCGGAATTAAAAATCTAACTGCAGCTCGCCAGATGCTTGCACTTTTTCCTCTAGCAAAAACATATATTCAGCATCAAATTCCATCTGCGTTTGAGAAGCTACATTATTTGAATATCGATAATTCGAGTTATCTGCACCTGAAACCCAAACACCAAAAGCGCCTTCATTAGCTATTAAAGTGATAAATCCATTGTCTGACGACGGACTGTTTTCAGCAACAAATGCTTCGGTGAAGCTAGCCGAACCTGAAGAGCCTGTTGATGAATCCCAGGCAACCAATAACGATTTTGCATGATCGATGTTGTCGATTCCTTTCTTAACCAATTGTGCAAAAGGATTTTCTGATGCTTCCCCGACGACTAACACAGGTCCTTTTTCTTCATTTAGGCAGGCAATTTGTATTTGTTTGTTTAGATAGGGAACAACAGCAATAGAAGCCGACTCTGTAGAAAGATGACTAGCAAACGCATCTATTTGACCAAGATTTGCCGATGTCGCATCAGAAATTTTATAGGCGAAATATTCTCCATCAACTGTCCTAGTTGCCGTTTCACCGTCAGCAAAAATTGAAGTATGGTTAACTTTCATAGTACGGGTAATTGCTTCAGTTTCATCCCCTTGCTGATCTATATAAATAAAGCTGTACTGAGTAGAACTGTCGGTATCTACATCTGCAAAACTCAAATCACCTGCATCACCTAATGGCCGCCACCCATTAAACGCACCATCACACAATCTTATTTGTTGCTCACCATCAATTGATCTAACTGAAAAAACCATTCGCCGCTCGAAGTCACCTTCTTCAAATTCATCGTTATCTTCTAACGTTTGATGATCATCACCCAGCATCACCCAAAGCCCATCGCGTGAAGTCGTATCAACATCTCGATTAGGCGCTAGATAGCTATCGGCTTGCCAACGATCACCTGTCAAAGGCATCAAGCTAATATTGTTTTCATCATCACCGTCTTCAGCACTTCTCGCTGCACTACTACCACCGCCACCACAGCTAAGCATTAATGCTGAACTCGCCAGCAAAATCGCGCCTTGCACCATTTTCTTTTTAGAGTTTTTCAAAATCGTCATCCTTAACGCTGATACAACATCCATCAGTCAACATGGTGATATTTGCTAAGTAAAATCCCTTGCTCAAACTACAGCAAAAAACGCACTCAACTGCTGATAGCAAATTTGATACTACTTAAGCTACTACAGAGTGCCTGACAAAATAGTCCAACAGATGACAGAAAAATGAAACTGTCGAACATATCGGTTAAGGATATGCCCAAACTATTTATAAAAAGTTACAACAGGAAATCGCTTACACTGATTAGGTCACAAACACTATGCCTTAAGCGCAACGAGCTGAATCTACGGCAGCAAACGTACCAATGAGGAAGGGCTTAAAGTGAAGTGATGCTGAGACGTTTGAGAACAAACTATACCCAAGCCGCTTCAAGGTGTGCATTCAAGACCTCTGAGTAAATCATGATCAAGGCGCATCTTTTTATTCCCAAGGATGGAATTTATGCCGCAGTAAGCATGGATGCTGGTGCCGATATTCATAGTTATTCCCTTAAAAAGAGAAGCTACGACACGCAGTTTTTTTCAGAGATCCTCAGAGGGCTGGTTTAGAAACGTTTTATGCTTCCGCCTTGAGTTAAATAGAGAATATTTTGAAAAGGGAATAACCATTAGCTGTAATACGGCATTATCCGTCGGCGTAATAATGGCATCCGCGTTAGGTAAAAATCGGTGGCTATTTCTTGGATTGCGGCCACGGCCTCTGACAAACTTTTTCTGACCTCAGTATTGGTTTGGCCCAAACTCTTTGCTGCGGAGTGGGCGCGACTGACGAATGATCCTGTTTAGTGGACTTATCCGGGGTCTTCGGGCTGTCTGTTTCGCAAGATGCTGAGGAAATTTGGGGCATCATTAGTAGTCTGGTTATAAGTTTCTTCAAAAATACCTTCAGCATTTACGGTTCCAATTTGGTATGTTTCACAATCATAACCATTTACTGTAATACCGCTAAAGGTTTGGTTATAGATATAAAAGTGAAAGCATAAACGCCCAACTAATGCTCATTTTCGAGTATTAGTTGGGCTAAAAACGATTAATTGATTCTTGATTTACAAAAAGTGCCTGTTACCACATCTGCTGTTGCAGGATCAGGAAGGATTTTCGCTAAAATCGTATATTGAGTTTTACTATCAACATTTAAACGTTGCATATCAACATTACAATTATCATTCACATGGACAGTACAAGCAGGCGACTGTTTAGCGATCAGCGCTGGATCGTAAACTACTGCATTGTAATGATAATCATAGTTGTACTCTATATAGGTACCTGGGTTAAATGCAGATACTGTATAAAGCCCATTACTGTCTACTTCAAAATACTCACCAGACCCTGCGCCTAATTCTCTTAAGAAATTCGAACAATGCAATTTCCCATCTGGATTGCCATTACCATCGGAATAATTAGCCCAAATAACGGATGCAACTCTGAAATCATTAAATGGGTGTTTGTTTAATCCATCTCTGCTTTCTGGAGTATTATAGATAAGTTCTTCTGTAAAGTAATGCGCCCAATTTTCATATTCATCACGATAAACATTCTTATAAAAATTAGCACTCAGATACCAATTGTTTATTATTACATTATTAGGTTCAATTACTTTGACGCACATATTGTAATTTATTACTGAACCTTCAAGCATGTAAACTGGCGGCATTAACCCATTATTGTAACTATAAGGAGAAGATATCGCACTTCTTCTCACCCTTGGAGATGAAATAATTGTTGTTGTTAATTCATCTGTTGGCACTAGATAAATATCAGCACCCGGGCTGTAGTCATTGGAATTAATATTTCTAGAAACCTGAAGCCTGTCCGATGAACCAAACACAGTACCCAAGTTTATCAAATCACTATAATTTGCGCTGTCACTATTGCCTCTTGCACTACCTTGGTGATTACCCCCGGTACAAACCTCTGACGCAAGGGCATTTGTCGTAAATAACATACCCAAAATAAATGCAAAATTCTTGCCTATTTTTTTTCGCGAAACGCTCTGACAACAATTTAATTTACTTGTACTTAAATCGGCCTTCATTTTTCACCAACCTTAGCTTTCAGCTATCGAGACTCAATTCTGCTATCTACTCAATAATTATGTTCTTGAGCATATGATGAGTATTACTAAGGGTAGAGGGGTTTGATCATGCCAATCGAGACTTTAGATGTACGGAGGCGTCATTCATCTATTAACAATTTTTATAATATGTAAAAAACAGACTAGCAAGCTATTTTGCATGCCTTTTATTTTTAAATCTATCAATATCTCTTTCAACGAAAACACAACATCAAGTAGTTACAATACATCTACGTTGAGCAATGAATTCACTAGGCTCGACTAAATCACATTCAATGCAACTCAGGCGAGTCCAGCGCAAAAGTTTAGCTACCTGTTATTCGGCATCTACTAAAAATCAACGATACAAATTAGCCGGCAAACGAAACTTTCGAAATACGCTGCTGGTAAACGGATTTAAATCGGCTTCAGCGTGCAATCGATAGCTAGCGCTGCCATTGGCTAACTGGAATCGATAATCGACGCTAGTCGCACTACTACCGATTAAATTCGCTTGGTCAAGTAAGCGGAAAAATGCCCACGGCCCTTGATGCGATAAGCTTTTTGGTGAATAGCCTACTTGCCCAGAGACTAGTGTTAATTTACTGGTAGCAGTATTACGCAAGGTATTAGGCCAAATCAGTTCAACATCACGTCGCGGACCATGATTATATTCAACTAGCTGACCATCGATATTAATAATGCTGCGGCGTTTGTTAGCACTCAACTGCAGCGGCTCCAGCGTAAATGGCACATCTAGTACTCCTTTTCGATTAAAAAATGCTGCTCGAATTTTTTCAGCAGCTCGAATTCTATTCATCACATGATGACTAATTAGTGACTGCTTTTTATTCTTACCCTGTTGCAGCAAACCACTATCTACGAACAATTTCAGATTATTGTTGTAGAAACGATCCAAAATACCATTAGGTGCAAAGAAGGCGGTAAAATCTGCTAAGGCAACATCTTTATTAGCCATTGGGTTAAACGGATAGCGAGAAGCTAGCTTCTGCTTAAAAGGTTGATAAACTTCTCGGTACCAGCGTACTTCCAATTGGTTAATCGCTTTCTTCTGAATCACTTGCCAGCTTTGTTCAGCTAACTTGGCAAAATGTCGATTCAATGGTGTAGGCAGCTGCAACGCCACTCGCTCTAAAGCATAAATCGGGTCAGCATCGGTTAGTTGAATCCGTGCTTTTGCCGCTGTTAAGGCAGCATTGCCCACATCCGATGCACCGGCAATATTATTAAGATATTGTTGTAAATTGACGACAAATACCATCAACTGATCCAGCTGAGAAGCTTGTTCTATGGACGATTTCAACAACTGATTTAACTGAGAAAATGGCTGATTAATTGCGCTTTCCAATTGAACAGTGTTTGGCAAACTACTGCTTAATGATGGGAGTTTTTCGGCCAGCAAACTATCAGAATTAGCTAATCGCATTTTTTTATTAGCCAGCTTACTTTTGCTGCTTTTGTCAGCAGATGCAACTGGGATAAGACTAGCTTGAGATACAGGCGCTACTGGAGCGGTATTTTGCTGCAATGCCGCGAGCAACCGATGATATGGGCGCGTATCACCAGCAATGCTTTTTAATATCAGTACACCATGCCCAATATCTTTAAATGATTTCAATTCAAGCTGATCTAGCGCCTGCAACCATTGCTTCTGATAATCAGCAATATATAAGCGGTTAACTTGGCGTTGCAAAGCCAGCTGATCTTGCTGACTAAACTCTATTTGGTCAACCAATCCTAGCGCCCAATTATCTTTCAAAGCCAACTTAACCAATTGATTAGAATGACCAACAAAAAACTTCTGCATACCACGACGAGTCCATAACCATGGAATCACCGGGGCATTAGCTATTACTACATCATTAGGAACATCGATTGAATGAATAGCATCAGCTGATTCCGATTGAAAAATTAACTGAAAATCCGGGCCAACCAAACCAGCCAGTGAAATATCAGAAGACAGCTGCCCAACCGCCCGTGCTCGCAACCGATGATAAACACGTTGTTCAATCGGTATTGCCGCTATTTGTTGTTGGATATAATTAATTTTATTTTTTTGATCTGTATTTTCAATGACCAAGTAGCCATTATCAGCCGTTGCCAACTCAGTCTGACCAGCGATTGCAACATGTTTCACTGCATATTGTAAATGACCTAACAACTGATGCTGTAAAGCTCCATTTAATGGAAAATCAGCTTGCCAAGCTTTAGAAAAGTAACTTATTAACGATTGATGATCTCGAGTAGGCAGCTCACTTAACATCCGGTACAGAGCAAGTAATTTGATTTGCAACTGTTGTAATTTAGCCTTGCCAACCGGTTGTCGGCCATCCGCTAAAGATCGGTCTGACTCTGTTTGCAGCAGCTGTTGCAACAAACGCTGAGCCAATATGGGAAAAAATTGTGATACCAATAACTTCTGATAATAAGCCTGTAATTGAGGTTGTATTTTATCGCCTTGAAACAAACCTAAATCTGAGAAAACACCTGAATCAGACGATGGTGAATTACCGTCAGATGTCATGGTTTTTTGATGCAGCATTAAAGCCTGCCGAATCAAATTAAGCCGGGGTAACAATTGTTGCTCCTGAGTTATCAAGCCATAAGATGGATGTAATTCTTTTGAATTTTTATCCGCCAAAACATCTTGCTGTTGGTAGAAACCGGCAATCGACTGCTGCAGTACCATGCCAGCATCGAGGTTCTTTTGATAATAATGTTGCCAGCCGCCTACTAAACAAGCCGATAACACAGCAGCAGAAGCAATGCTCCAGCCAAACTGGCGTATTCGCTGGCTTTTATACTGCTGACTAGGACTGGTAATGCCAGCTTCAGGATAGATCACTGATTGAAACAGCTGCTGCGAGAAATAGCATTTTGAGTTTTTGGCATGCTGCGCTATCGCTACACCATTGGCGACGGAGAACTTATTTGCAGCAGCTTGTAAAAATAAATTATCAGGAACACCTTGCTGATAAACCGATGTAAAATACATCCCTCTTACTTGAAGCTCCGGCGTTGCAGAGGTTAACGCTTGGCCTGTCATTGCAGGAAACTCTAGCAACATATCGGTTAAATACTGACTGAGTGGTTTATGTAGGCCTGAAATTTGCCGAACAAAGCTAAATATTGCTTTTCGCCCTTCCGGCTGGCTGGTGCGCATTAATGCACTAGGCAGTAAATCATGCAGCCGTTTAACTAGTAGTTGATATTGATAATCAAAGTGTTCTAACCACAAATCTGCAGAATCTCGCTCGCTGATATCAAAGCTAAAGCCAAGTACTTGGGCCCTTTGGCTATCGGACAGCCCTCGGAAAAAACCATCAAACCCTTGTAATAAATCAATCTTGCTCAGCACCAGATAAACTTTAATCGATGCATTTAATTGCTGCTGTAGTTCAATTAATCTGGCACGCATAATATGCGCTAAAACGGTGGCTTGCTGTGCATTTGCTGTGGCGATTTTCTGCATGTCTAATGTAACAACAACACCACTCAAGCTCTGCTGCTGTCGTTTTTCTGCTAACCAGCCAATTAATTGCTGGTAAAGGTTTTTTTCGATAGTGCCTTTCCCCGCATTACCTGGATCATGCTGATAGCTCACACCAGATTCTGATGTGGCGAACTGAAGATTATCTATTTGCCCCTGACTTACCAATTGCCCATCAATATCAATTAGTAATGCCTGGTCGGTTAGCCACCAATCTAATTTAAACGCTGAATTCTGATTTAAATTTCCCGTTGAAAAACTTTGATTATCTAATGCTAAACGGCGACTTTTACTCGCGACAATTAGCTGTTTCCCAGCACTTGCTAGAATTTTTTGACCTGATCGATGAATCAAACTGGTTTTGCCGCTACTTGGCATACCTAGCATTAAATACCATGGCTTTTGGTAATCATGTTTATTAGAAAAAGTTGAATGTAACTGTTGTTGCATCAGTCGCAATTGACTCAACTGCTCTTTTAAATGTGCTTCCAGTGGATCTTTCGACGAATGATTCGCTGCTTGTTGTTCAGTAGTGGTGCTTTGATTTGACGCTGATTTAGATTGATTTTTTAATGCATTACGCCACTGAACCAATCCAAAAATTGCAATAAATAACAAGCTAAACAAGCTCGATGCAATCGTCCTACCCCAAACACTTTGTAGTGGATATTGTTGATCAATTTGCAACTGTGGGCCTAACCACCAGATCAACAGATTAATGACAATAAAAAACAGCAAAAAAAACAAAGGACCAATCGAAGAAAAAGAACTGAAACCTGGCCAGAAATATTGATAGCCTCGCTTTAGATAACCGATAGCAGCGTACATAAAAATCCTTTTTTATAAACTTTTTAATTGGTGTAATCGTTGAACCAATTCTGGTTCCCAATCGCCCAGCTGGTGCTTTTCAGCTTGTTGCTGCAACCCTTGCAAATAAGGCAATGCTAAATCTGAAAGCTGCTGTGATTGTAAAAATTCAGCAATCAACAATCGCCAGAAAAACTGCTGCCTCGGTTGCGATTGATTAAATAGAGAAAGCTTTTCATTCAATCTTTGAAAAACCTTCCGCAGCCCTTCTTTTTCCGCTTGATCAATTACTTGTGCTAGCTGTTCTTGCCAATTGATATCACCAGCAGCAATTTGATTATTTCGAGGAATCAGCCATCTATTAGTTTGATCACAAACGAATGGCTGACCGTCTTTGAAGGTAAATTGTTTAAGCAAAGGCAAGCGCTGAATAAAATCAGCTGCTAGCTGCCGAATCGTTTCTGCTTGATCAACTAAACCGAGTGATATGGCTATTTGACTGCTTAAGTGATGCCCATCAATCCAGAAGGGAGCCACAATTAAACTTTGTTCAACTTGTTGCCACAGCGAGAAGTCTGCTCCTTGGATAATTTGCTGCCGGTATTGCTGCACTCGGTCTTCACTCACCGCCATCAGCTGTGTTCTATACTGCTCATCTGCCTGCGGTAAACTTTCAATTGAAAACCAAATCGCTTGGCGACGAGTAACTAACGCAAGATTCAACCAACTATTATCTGAATCGAAAACAACCTGCTTATTGTCAGATAGTTGCATCTCAAAATCATTCGTGATTTGTTGAGTTGCCGTCTCAAAATACCATTGTGAAATTTTTAGTAGGCTCTGTTTAATCGCACGCTCATTCTGGTTATCAATTTGTAACAACCCTAAATCACTTTCATTAGGAAGCAGTTGACTCGGTGATAGCTTGTTTTCTGCTGAAGCGGTAACTTGTTGTAGGCTGGAAGTTGAAACACTTTTAACTTTAGGAGCAGCAGTTGATTCAAAATTAATCCGCTTTAATTTTTGCCCAAGAGATTCAACGAGCTGATCTAATAACTTTCGATTAAATTCGCTCTGGCTTGAATGCTTTGTAACCGTCAACAATAGCCGATCAGATCGCAGCTGAAGCTGTTTTTTTTCAGCGGGTGAAATCGCAGTAAAAACTAACTGATCTAACGCTTGAATGGTTCTTTGAATGATTTGAACAAAAAGTTTTTGACGAACTCTGGCACCTTTTTTTCCTGGCAGAGGAAAACATGACAACCAATATTGAGCAATAAATTCAGACAATAACAATAATGAATCAGAAAACCCATTAACTGACTTATTATGCTGCAATACCTGCATCAGCCAATTAACCAGTCGTAAGTCTTTAGTCTGCTGGCCCAATAACTCAATAGTCAACTGCTTAACTTGCTGCCACTGCACTTGCTGGTGTGCCAACGAGCCTACCTTCATCATTTGTGATTCTATTTGCTCCCAACGTGGATCATCGGTGGCATTATATCCACACGGCTGCAACGCATTACAAGGGGCTAGCGCTTGCTCAATCTGCTTACTCATCAAAAAACCTGTTGTTATTTATGATTATTTTTATTTTGTTTTTATTTTTTGTTGGCTTACCAACTACAGGTATCTCGCAACGGCTTTATCGCTTTAGTCAGTTGTTGCGTTTCAAATAGCAGACCATCAATTAATTGATTATCTGATCTCAAAGAAAAACGATCACTTTTTAGCATAAACTTCATAGCAGAAACTGCTGGCAATCCTCGTCCTGATCGCACTACATAGCCTGTTTCATCAGACATCCACTGCTGCGGAAAATGTCCTTTTTCATTGGTCAGATTGACTGAAAACCTTGGCTGATCAACAGCTTCAGGCAACAATAATTCCACTCGAGAAATATTATCAATACAGCTTAATAGCAGCATCGGCCGTCCAGTATCTTTTAAACGACTCACTTGCCCTAATGCCGTTGCAAAAAGCCAATAGTTATTATTTTCAGAGGTTATTAGTGGTTCGGAAAAACCCGCACTCGTCAGAGTGAATTCAGACAAGTGAGGATTTGTTTGTTTTTTTTGCCATGCCATCAATTGCAGCCAGCGCTTAGGGTAATCTACTGCCCAAGCTAACTGCCGTTTAGTTAATTGCTTAGCCACTTCCAAAGCGAGATTCAGTGTTGGCTGATTGGCTGGAAACAATTGATCGAAACAAGTTAACCGTGGTAATTTTGATGTCATCTCAGCACATTTCTGAGCGTTAACTATTGATTTATTCCACTCCCAATCAATGGCCGAATCAATTACCGAGTTTTGCTGCTCGGCATGAACTGTGTTTGTAAGCGCGCTAACAATAAATAGCCACGTCATCATAACCACAGCAAGGCAGTGAGTGCCCATCAGCTAATTTCCAACTTAAGGCATTTATGCGCCAAGGTTCTTTTTGGCATTCCTAAACTAGCGGCAGCCTTGGCACGGCTACCATTGAAATGTCTTAACTTTGCTCGAATAATCGCCGTTTCATATTGTTGCACCGCTAATTTCAAATTATCGACTTCATCAAAAGATTCAGTAAAATCATCATGCTGTTGCTGATTTTTTAGGTACGGTTGGCTCATGATTTTTCGAGCCACCGACTGGGCGAAATTAAAGTCACCCATCGACATTCTTTGATAAATAGTGTCGCAATTAATTTCACAGTTATCACTGGTTTCAGTACAAGCAAAAGCGATCAAATTTCTTAATTCTCGTACATTACCGGGAAAATCATACTGTTGGAGATAATCGATTGCTTGAAAACTGATTCCTCTAATCTTTCGATTATGCTCTTGGTTATATTTTTCAATAAATGCTTGAGCTAAAATCGGAATGTCGCCAGTCCTTTGGCTCAAATCTGGCAAATACAGCGGATATTGATTAATTCGATAAAATAAATCTGCTCGGAATCCTTTAGTTTCAACCTGAGCTCGTAATTGAACATGGGTTGCAGCAATCAACCTAAAATCTGTTGCTTGCTCTTGTTTACCCCCAAGAGGACGGAAACTCTTACTTTCTAATACCCGCAATAACTTGGCTTGCAGGCTTAATGGCATGTCGCCGATTTCATCTAGCAATAAGCTGCCACCATTAGCTTCTGCAAGCAGACCTCTCTTAGCAAAATCAGCACCAGAAAAGGCGCCCTTTTCATAACCAAACAATTCACTTTCCAATAAATTTTCTGGAATAGCCGCGCAGTTGATCGCTAAAAACGGGCCATTAGAACGAGTTGAACTATGGTGTATTGCCCGAGCAGCCAGCTCTTTACCAGTGCCAGTTGCGCCTTGAAGTAAAATGGATAACTCAGTTTGTGCTGCTTTAACCAATGAGCTTTTCATTTGTAACATTGGCTGGCTTTGACCAATTAACCACTGATCGACCGTTTTTTGCAGTTGTTGGCTATGCTTCTGTTGCTGTAAATCTTCAATTGAACATGCAAGTACTTTTTTCTGTGTATTTTGCTGCTGCAATTGCACTAATACTTGCCATTGTTGGCTAAAAATTTGACAAAACTTATTAAAATCTTGCTGTTGATTCAGTTCAGTCAAATTGTGATCCGCGGCGATTAAAACCAGAATCCCTTGTAATTTTTTTTTGCTTTTCGCTTTAACACTACTCATCTCTTTATGAATTGGTTGTATGAGCACTTGCTGCAATAAACGGGTTTCGCCGAGCAGTGCTGCAAATGAATTGTTGCTGCGCCAATAAGGAACAGAGGCACGCTCAAGCAACATCGCTTTATCATTTCTTAATACATGGGAAAACGGATGTTCGAAATCATCAACCTTCCAATCTAAACATTGTGGGTGATTCAATGTCTCGACTAATCGCCCATTGGCAGATGGAACAATAAAATGTGCCGCCATCAACTGATAATGGCTCGCGAGTGTTTGACAAAAGTTTTTCGCCAATACACTGTGTTCATTAGCTGTGGTGATTGATAGCAACTGACCTAACAAGCTCATAATGTGCGCCTCTCTAAACGGGAGTTCTTATTAAAATCACATCGGAAAAAATCACTAAAAAGCAAACAAATAGAGAGAATCCCTGCGTATTTATATTTTTTGTTAGCTGGGTCAGATAGCCCACCAACTGGCTTAGTTCAGTTCGAATCACAGTGTCTTCCATCCTTGGTTAGACAAATTTATTTTCAGTGGCTGACAACAAAACAGCTTCAATTTAACTGTTAAGAATTAAACATTTGTTCTAATTGAGACAACAAAATACTGGTTTGCTGTTCTAGTGCTTCTACATAGCTGAGATATACCGCTGCCAGAATGGCAACAAATAAGCAATAGACACTCCACAAAGGGATTTTACTTGCTGGACGATATTTTTTCTTAATTACAGATGATTTAGCATCAGTTAATTGACTTTGATCTTCCGATTGAGCGTCAGCTAATGACTGATATAGCGTTTCAAGAAATTGTTGATGCAAAACCGCACCATTTTCAATCACCTTAAATTGCCCTTGTAATCCAAGCGACAGACAGATAAAGGCGAAATAAAGTAGCTGCTGAAACTGTTCTGGCTCAGTTTGAAGCCTTGAAATAATGGAAAAAACCTTTTCACCACCCCAAGTTTCACCATGAAAACGAGTTAGCAGCGAGTGCTCAGCCCAAACACTATCGGCACCCCACGCAGTACCCATCACCAATTCATCAACAAAACAGCATAAAATATATCGCCAAGCAAAAATATTGGCCGAATCTAAGGCCGATTGATTAAGGTGAAGTTCAATCGCAATAATATCTTCAACCACTTGCTGATAAATTAAATCGATATTATTGCAACTGGTCAGTTGGCGTAATCTAAGCGCAAGTCCAATCACTCCACTTGAAAGGTCTAACAGCAGATTAATTTCACTGTTATGGCTCACTAATTGAAAACCATTCATTTGATCTGCTAAATCAGTATCTATGTACTGTGGATTCCATGAATTAACTGACTGCGGATCGAATAAAGACCGTTCTGTTGGCTTATTAAGTTCAGCAACCGATAGCTTGGGTTGCTCAATAACTAAATCATTCATCACACATCCTTGTGCTGATACCGGTCGTACTTGAAGGGTGCCAGGCTGTTAGTTACGGCGAATTGCCCAAAGTTGTAAATCCAACTCCGGAAAATCACCCGCGACATGAAATGCAAAACCGCTTGAGCCATCAAGCATTTGCCAACTGGTACTTTGCTGGTCCAGCTGGAAATAGATATAACCGGCATGATATGGCAGCTGTCTCGGTGGTGTTGGCAATAACTGCAACGGAATACCTGGCAGTTGCAATGAAATCAGCTCACGAATTTTTTCAATCGATGCCGCTTTCGATTGCTGTAGAAATTTCTGCCCAAGTTGCTGTGGTTGCATTTGCGACTTTACCGCTAAAATAAAATCAGCCTGTTGCAGCAACGTCGAGTCATGAATTGGGGCAACCAACAAGCCATAACGACGCTTTTGTAGTTGTAAAGACATCGCCTTTGGTTGCAAAACAATGCTCAGCGATTGGCGCAGCCACTTAATCAGTGGAATAAAAGCAGTCGCTGGCTGCATATGCTGGTATGCCGGGAAATCTGGCGCTAGGTGCTCAGCATCGGTATAAGTGAACAACTCGCCGCACATTATAATCAGTTCGCTATACACCCGCTCCGGATGGGCTGATTCCAGATTTGCTAGGTGCGCTAGTTGAGGGGAAATTCTATTTAACAGCTGTAGCAACATAAAATCAGACAAATCCGCAACAGCAGATTGACTGGTTGCTTGCTGTGGCCCGCCAGACATTCGCATTGCAATATTTTTTGCCCGTTCGCGCACCATTACCGATAATTCTGCGATCCACTGTCTAATTTTGGGTGCCGCAGAAATACTTAAATGGCAGGGAATAAAATCTTGATCTAATAATAAACTCCCATCGGCACGCCGTTCAAGAATTCTGGCAAATGGTAAACAGCAATAGCCTTGGCGTTGTTCCTCCTCTAGCATAATTTTTATTTGTAGCTGACCTAACTCCAGCACGCTGGGCTCTGCAGTTTCTGAATGAATATCGATCACTTCCTTGCACACCAGCTGATAACGTCGTCCCTGCTGATCACATTCACGATCAACTTCTAACAATCCATTGTTTTTTAATGGAATCGCTAAATAAACAATCTGACCTGCGACTTGGTTGGTTTCAATTTGCAATGGCTCCGGGGCTGCGTCATTACTAGGAATTGAAAACGATGTGCCGTCTGGAAAAATACCGCTGGCCGAATTAATGCCAATACGACCAAAAGACGGATATTCTTGGTTCAACTCTATCGTTTGTAAACCATATAAATATTGGCTAATTGCAGTGCGATAACTCTGTAAAAGACTGTCGATATTTCTCTGTTGCTGCTGAAAGTGCTGCGGCTTAATAAATAGCCCTTCACTCCAGACGACATTATTTCCATAAGACATAATTCACCTGCATCCCTTACAATGACAATTGTCCTTAAAATACGATCCCATAAGTGACTACAAGCTATTCAACCTTAGTTAAAGTCACATCTTGTGCTGCGAACATCATCAGCAAATGATATTCACGGCCAATCGGCTTTACCTTGATCACTTTCTTCCAAAGCGACCGCTCAGGATCAGAAAATTTGGCAACAATACCAATATAATTTGCATCATCTTCCACATTAAACGGGCCAATAAATTTAAACTGGCCAGGTAATAATGCGTATTCGCTATGATCGAGGTAATTAGTACCGAGAGATTTTTCATATTGCGTATTTAACTGATCATAATCAGCTGCCAAGAACATTGCGTCATCTTCCAACTGAAAAACATTAAATTCAATCGGTGAAGAATCACCACTTGGGTTGGGGTTCAACCAATTTTGTGCGACCAGGCTGTAAGTGATTTTTGTCGGTAAATTCTGTGGTTCCCCCACCGGTATATCCGGTTGCCAAATCACCTTGGCAGTTTTGCTGGATGCCTGCCATATCGCGCCACAGCCACTGATAGCGCCACTCAAAAAAATGATTGAAAGGCTAAACAAAGCCAACAGCAATCGACTTGATCTTGATCCAATCGACGCATATTTCATACCGATTGCTCCTGCTGTAACTGGCGTAATTTGGCGTCATAATGCTGGTCAAACACTTCTTGGAACAATTTTTCAAAACCTTGTTGGCGGGTCGAATTGAGTTCTGAAAAATAACTTTGATACATTTCCCAGGCCCAACCTGACGGGTTATTTTCAGCTAATTCTTTTGCTGACTGATATTGTGAAAATCGCTGCAATAGGTTTTCTGGCGCTAATGCTTGTAAAATACTTTGTAGCGCTTGCGATGTTGCAAACTTAACTGATTGGTTATGCAACAGAATAGTTTGCAAGCTTTCTTTAATCGCTGCTTCAGCCGATAAATAAATTGGGTTTTTATTCTGAGAAAACAGCGTTTCCAAGGTTACTTGGCTGCTTTGGCCCAGTCGTAACGGATTGTCTTCAATTGGTTGGCAATTCCGATTGATCGCATGATATGAAGTATTTTCAACCTGCTGATGTAGCTGCAACAACCCATCCACTGCTGTTTTTAATGACCGAGCGATATTTTCGGTTAACTGTTGGACCTCTACTGTTCGGTGATAACCGGGCAAATTAACCTCCAACCCTTTAAATAAAGGCAAGCAAGCAATATGTGCCGTTTCATGGTCAGCATTATTTTGCGTATCATCCAATTGCGAAATGTCTTGCTGCAGCTGATCTGCAAAATTTTGATCTACAGAGTTTTGGTTTACTGCGCTTTTTTTTACTGGCACTTGATCTAAAGAGCTTTTATTTAAAGAGACCTGATTTAAATCCGCAGCAACTTGAGACTCCAGCTGTTCCAATAGTTGTTCATTCATAATAAGAGGATTTTCCAAAGATAAATTAGCTTTAGTTTGCAGCACGGGTTTAATTTCTGGAGCAGCAGGTGGTAGTACCGGCAATAGTGCAGGAGATCGTTGAGACATGAGTAACTGCTCGATATCTTCCGAAGCTAGATCAGTCCCTTCACTGCTGATGCTATTTGATGAAGAATTAATATCCACCCGTAACCGATAGCGACCTATTTGAACAATATCATTATGTTGCAACTGAACTTGACGATGCCAACCAATAGCTGAACTCGCATCATTAATATAAGTCTGATTCACTAGATCGGTCAGAATAAAAGTTTGATTCGAATAATCAATTCGACAATGGTTAGCATGCACTGTTTTTCCGATATCATATAACTGCCAATCAGCATTTTTTGCGGCGCCCACCACTCCACTACATCGATAAAAATCATAGTAAGTACTATGAGATTTTCCGGCTGACCATTTCAAGTCATCCGCATTTATCAGCGATAATTTTAATCGATCAGCAGCAATTGATAATTGCTGATGATCCAATACTATTGGTTGATTAGACATTGTTATTCTTCCCCTCCCCTGCTTAACAAAGTGTTATTGAAATAGCAGAATCACTTAAGCTACGTTTTTTATTTAATTGGGCGACTGGCAAACAACTACTCCAGCCCAACTGTAACGAATGATCCTTTGCCAATTGCATTAGCGGCGGCACTTGCTTTAAATACAGCTTCAACTCTACTGCAAACGGCTCTCGCATAATAAATTGCAGCAACCTTTGTAACGGATTGAAGTATTGGCCATCGGGAAAAAAATCTTTAGCTTGATCAAAAGATAACTGCCCAAGACATAAAGCAAACTTACCTCTTCGATCTGCTATTTTTGAGCCAATTACAAATTGTTTACCTAACACTGCATTTCGTTGACCCAAGGTTACCCGCTGATTTTCATCAATATTGATGCGCCTCAGCTGCCACATCGTAATAGTGACTTTGGGTAATTCAAAATAGCTTGCAATAATTTTTTGTAATACCTGCGGCGATCGATTGCGATGGGATAACAAGCCACAAAATGGCAACAGTCGATTCCAGTCTAACTGCAAGTGCTTTCTTAATTGGGGGTTCGCCAACCCACACAACGCAAAGACTTGGCTAGATAGCGCATCTTCGGCATCAGAACGAAATCTTAAATAATAACGGTGCTTACGCCAAATTTTATATAAAAAACCAATTAATCGATGATTAAAATAATCCAAAAAAGCTTTTCGACTGCCTGATTCATCATCATTAGCTAATTTATCTAGATAGAACCCGGGTAACGGTGACTGTGCACCACTTAAGCCCAAAAATGATGTTTCCAACTGGCCATTGTTATTGGCGCCAAACTGCAAGCTTTTAATGTCACTCGCTGCAAAACCCAGGCTTGGGTTGGCTGAGAAAATTAATTGACCATCTACTAACCAATCGACTGCTTCGGGATCAATGTTTTGCTGCTGCAGCATCAATTCAACCAATTGAAAAAACTGATATTGATGACACTGATCAACCATCACCTGAGAAGCAGCTAGATCAATGGTTGCACGCCAGTTTTCGGTAGCCATTGGTAGCTTTCCTGGTTATCTAGATTGATCACTTCCAGCTGATGGAAAGAATTAATACTGGCGTAAAGTGAAAAGAAATGTCGCAATATACTGGCAAAGCAATAAAGGTCGCCCTCACTAGCAAAATGGCTTTGCGATAATTGAATAGTGGAATGTAAACCTCTCACTGGCAATCCACTCATTAGTAAATCGGTCGATTTAGAATTAATCGCTGCGATGCCTTGTAATCTTTTACTAGCAATACGCTCACTTTGCCTGTCTGATAAGGCTTTAAAATCATAAATTTTTAACAAGCTGGTTAAAGCTTCTTTTGATAGTAATGACAGGTAATTTAGCGAGAAATTTGAAATCAATTGCCATAACAAACCACCCTCCAATGCTGGCCGGATCGGTGCTGTAGGTTTGCTTATATTGCGAAAACTAGCAAAGTTAGGAGACTGATCTGTCGGTTGATTAATTTGCCCCTCTGCTAGCTCTAATGGCAGCTGTCTATTACTGCACAATAACTGCAGAGACACTGTCTCATTGTGTGAAATTTGCGATATTTCATCTTCTCTAACAAAGGCCACTGAATGGTCAAACCCAGTATTCTGGTTGCTTTGGCGGACTCTCATTCGATAATAAAGAGACGTTTGCTGCTGGCTTCGATCAATTTCATGGTGAAAGCTTTCAAATGCATGATACATCCGGTGCTTGCCCCGTTGCCGACCTTGGCCGCCACCCACCCAACCTTGCGCTTGTATCACCGAAAACACTTCGTAATGTGCGGGCGAGCGCGAACTTGGTTGCAGTTTATATTCCGTCTGCTTACCCGATAAATTAATGGGATCAGCATCATGTTCGAATAAATTGACTGCCGGGGTGCAAAAAAGCTGCAAACTCTGATGATTAATTCGAACATCATCGGGTAATGATCGATCAAAGAAAAACATCAGTTCACATTCTGATATCGGTTGATCCAGCTTCTTAAATTCAGCAGCAGGTAATTGCAAATCAAAAAACAAAAATGCCTCAGGAAAAGCCAGATATTCTTGTAAAATACGATAACCATCAAAGGTGTTTTCATAGCCAGGCAACAAGCTATCTCGTTGCTCAAAACCAACCGGAGTCAACTTATCAGCAGCCACTGAAATAGCCCGCCCTGCTAAACACAGTTTGATCGATTTTAGATATTGATCCAACCACAAATACAAGGTTTGTGCGCTATAACTATCGGCAGATAGATATAGCCTGAGTTTTTTAGGCGCCACATCATTTAGCGAAGCATCATTGATCACCTGTAATTTTACTTGAAGACGATTACGCAATGCTGGCTGATCAATCAATATATTCGAAATTTCAATCGGATAAAGATCAACATCTCGACAACTAGTGAATCGACAGCGAGTACCCAACACTGGTTGGCTATCTAACTCGGTTCCGCTGGCAATCTTCTGCTGACCTTCACAACTTGCAGCATTCATTGCAAATTGCATAATGCACATACTGGGAATTGGCCTTAAATAATTCGGCCACAAAAGGCTAATTAACGAGTGGGTTAATTCTGGAAATTCATCGTCAACTTTCTCTCGCAACTTTCCGGTCAAAAAAGCAAAGCCTTCCAGCAATCGTTCAACATCTGGATCACTGTTTTTATTTTGCAAATATCGCGCTAATTGCGGATGAGCTTCACTGAAAACCTGTCCTTGCTGGCGCAGATAATTCAGTTCATCTCGAAAATATTTTGCTTGAGACACTATTTTTTGTTTTCCAGAGTTTTTATAACGATTTTTACAACACCCGGTATTGGCGGGAGCTGTCCAGTAACAGATCTATTTGTAACTTGTTATGAAATGCTGTGGCGTTTAATACCGCTTGCAGCTTAAATCGCAGGTTTAGCGGGCAGTGATCATCAAACATCACCTCAACCTGCAACTGACTGATTCTTGGTTCATAACGGGTAACACACAGATAAATCGCATTTTTAATTCTTAGAGCTAGATCATGGCTACCCAGCGTTGCATCATTAAAATCAATCAATCCTAACTCGGGGCAAGATAAAGACGCACCAGCTCTGCTATTCAGCAAATGAGAAATGTTTTTTTTAATTGATGCCAAAACCGTATGAGGGTCCGGGCCAAGGGTTTTGGAATACCCGGGCGCATCGCTGTGCAAACGCTCAAATAAACCAACACCCCATGCTAGCGGATTTTCTTGATAACTCATGATCGATTAAGCCGCCCTATTCCTGGTCCAATCGTCCAACTAGCGACAATTCAAAATTTGCGCCCATATATTTAAAATGAGGCCGAACTGCTAATGACACCTGATACCAGCCAGGGTCACCTTCAACATCAGTCACTTCAATTTTGGCCGAGCGCAATGGACGACGACTGCGAACTTCTGCTGGTGGATTTTCCTGATCAGCAACAAACTGACGAATCCAGTTATTTAATTCTCGCTGTAAATCCTGTCGCTCTTTCCACGAACCGATCTGTTCGCGCTGTAACACTTTTATATAATGAGCCAACCGATTAATAATCATCATATAAGGCAATTGCGTACCCAACTTATAATTGGTTTCCGCCTGTTTACCTTCTTTGGTATTAGGGAATACTTTCGGCTTTTGTACTGAGTTTGCTGAAAAGAATGCAGCATTATCACTACCTTTTCGCATGGTTAATGCGACAAAACCTTCTTCAGCCAATTCAAATTCCTTACGGTCAGTAATTAATACTTCAGTTGGGATTTTTGCCTGCAAGCTACCCATAGCTTCAAAATGGTGCACAGGTAGATCATCTACCGCGCCGCCACTTTGTGGGCCAATAATATTTGGACACCAGCGATATTTTGCAAAACTATCAGATAGTTTGGCGGCTAATGTAAATGCGGTATTGCCCCATAGATATTGTTCATGGGATGCAGTAACACTTTCTTTATAATTAAAACTACGGATAGGGCTTTCTTCAGGATCATAGGGCGTTCGTAACAAAAATCTGGGTGCCGCCAGCCCAAGATAGCGAGCATCTTCGGATTCCCGCAATGAGCGCCACTTGCTGTACTTTGCACTCTCAAAAATAGATTTCAACTCTTTGATATTGGGTAATTCTTCATAAGAATCAACACCAAAAAACTCAGGAGAAACCGATGAAATAAAAGGTGCATGCGCCATTGCACCCACCGAGCTGACATATTTCAACAGCTTCATGTCTTGGGCTGAGGGCGTAAATGCATATTCACCGACAATCGCCGCGACTGGTTCACCGCCAAACTGGCCATAACCTGCAGAATAAATATGTTTGTAGAAACCAGTTTGTGTTACATCGGGGGCATATTCAAAATCTTCAAACAACTCTTGTTTCGTCGCATGAATCAATTCAATTTTTATGTTTTCTTTAAAATCAGTTCGATCTACCAGCAGCTTAAGCCCTCTCCAGGCGGCTTCCATCTGTTGAACTGGCTGACAATGTAATATCTCGTCCATTTGTCCGGAAATTTTCTGATCCAATTCATTAATCATGCAATCAACCAATGATTTATTAACTGGCTGATCTGCTTGATCACCTTTAATCAGCTCTTCAATAAATGCACTCACACCTTTTTTCGCTAAATCATAACCATCATCACTTGGCCGAATTCGGGTTTGCGCCATAATTTCGTCTAATAAGGCGGTACCGCAATATTCTTCACCTTGGCTAGTGTCTTGTTGAAGCGCTTTTTCTTGCACTGCCTTTTCCTTAACTTGCATAATATTATCCCTTAATTATTCGCTTTCAACGGCAGCTTCTGGATCAAGTAATTGCAATTCATTAAGCAGCTGTTCACGCGACTGATCACTGGCAAGTAACGTCTGTAGTCTTGAACGAAAAGCTGGCACATTACCTAATGGCCCTTTAAGCGACAGCAACGCTTCCCTGAGCTTAATCAGTTTTTTTAATTCAGGTACTTGGCGGCCAATTGCATCTGGCGAAAAATCTGAAAGAGATTGTATTGAAAGGGAGATATCAAGTTCTTGTGGGTTTTCTTCTTCAGATAATCGATTTTCAACTCGGGTTTCAATCTTCAGTCCACTGGCTTGTAGCACCGACTCAAAATTATTTTTATCGACCGACACTGCATCGCGATCTTCAATCGGTGTATCTTCTGAATGTCCTTTAAAATCACCAATGACTACGGTTTTTAAAGGCAATTCAACTTCTGACTGTTGCTCACCCGCAGTGGCGATATATTTGATATTCACGCGCTCTTTTGGCGCGACACTTCCATCTTGTGACATGACTATTTCCTGTCTTTTTCCGTTACAAGCAATGAAAAGTAACCTTGATTGCCCACGAGGCTATAGACCCAGAAAATTATCTATGTATAAAAAGCGTCAAATATTTTCTGATTAACAGCAACCTACGCATCCTGCGACAGAAACTTCAGGTCAGAACCGTACTAACGATTATAAGAAGGGTTTTAATAACGGCAAATTGTTGCCGGGGCAGACAACAATTTGTGATGGGTTAAAATGAATGGAATTTATTTAGAAACGCCCTAGTAAAATACACTTTAAATTAATAGCTTACAAATACGACGCAACCAACCACGCACAATATCTTACAGGAAAAATAGCTTTAAGCTCTACTTGAAAGTGGAATAACTCCTACAAACTTCAACGGCAAACACTCACAAACACAATAGCCAATCTCTCAAAAAACAATTGCACAGCGTTTTTTTATTTTTATCTATTATGAACAATGAAGAGTAACCTTACAAAAACATTGGTTTTTAACGCTACATTATCGAGCAATTTATTACCTAATAACATTAATGATAAAATAATTATTCTCCGGCTACAGCAAACAAGATAAACCTCAATGTATTTATTTAGCTAAAGCAACTAAAAACTTTTGACTAAAAAGTCAGCACTTTGTCGGCTTCAACGGTCCAGCTAGACAATTCGATCAAAGTCGAAACCTTACAACCTTCAATCAATGGCAGGTCAGAAATACCTCGGCCATCGGTGCAGGTTTTGCAAAGTTTCACTTGTGAGCCTTGAGCAATCAAAATTTCCAGCATTTGTTGAATGTCATAGCCTTCTGTAGGGTTTTGCTTTGGCAATGCTGCGGTAACTGCATCTGACATGAGAAACAGATTGGTCTGAACTGTTTTGCTATGTTGCTCATTAAGGTTCATTGCCAGCCGAAGTGCGTTAAACAGCTTCTCTGAGCCATAGGGCGCATCATTGAGTACAAACAAGATATTTTGCATATCGGTCACTTTCCTAAAGTTGAAGCGCTGAAAATAACGCACTGACATTTAAACCTACTGAAGTTGTAGGATTATTTTCTCACTAGTATAAGAGCCAGCATGAGGTTGAGCTTGATCTGAGTAAATGCGGAGAGTTATAAAAAATAGATTTCGGTCAGTAACAAAACAGATTGCTTTAGCTTATTTCAACCAAGCTGATGCACGGTTTTAACATGGCGTTTATGGGTGGTGCGATTAAGCTATTTCAAAGCAATAAAAACAGGCACTACCTAATGATGGCGTCAAGGACGATCCAGCGATCAAACCATTCTCTTAGCCTTCTTACTAAGCTCATTTCGATCATTACATTATCTGTTTTGATCAGTGCTTGTGCTGGCAGCGATGGTAATACTACTAGCCAGCAGCAAATTGAAACTAAACAAAATTGTGACAATACCCAACAAAGCCAAGTCGCATTAGATGCCGGACAAAAAGGTCCTTGGCCAGTCGGCCGCTTTGAAACAGTGATTGACCGGGGCAGCCTTTCGAAAAAACTGCAAACTCAAGTGTGGTACCCAGCGACCATTGGCAGTCAGCAAAACCAACAACCAATTCGCTATGATATTCGCCGATTTCTAAAACCTGCCGATGCGGTTAACGTACCTGATTCTGAAGACCCTTACTTATATTGTGATTGCTATGACCAACTTCCATTGGATACTAACCAAGGGAAATTCCCGGTGATTGTTTATATCCACGGCACCGGCGGATTTTCAGAAGTAGCAATTAGCCAAATGACTCACTGGGCCAGCCGAGGATTCATCGTTATTGCAGCCAATCACCCACAAATTCAACTGAGCGATATTTTAAACAATGGCATTTTTAGTGTGCTGTTTGCTAATCAGGCACTAGACCTTAAATATCTGATTGAAGAAGTACATAACCCGGATAAGCTACAACAATTTTCACAAGTAATGGATAGCCAGAGAATTGGTGTGATCGGCCATAGCGCGGGTGCGATTGCACTAGAAAATGCCGCCAGCTCAGAGGGTGTGCAAGTGATTATCCCGCAAGCCGGTAATACTGAAATTAAATCGGGGGATGATTTACAATCAATTATGGTAATGGGCGCCTACCAAGATAGCGTAATTGATTACAGCGGGCAGGTGGCCAGTTTCGAGCAAAGTAGCGCTGCCAAAAAACGTTTAGTGGGTGTTGCCAATGCCGGGCATATGCTGTTTTCTGAAATTTGCGCCGTTAAACAACCCGAAGGCGGTATTTTTGCGGTGGCAGAAATATATAATGTCAAAGTGCCGTCAATTATCAAACGCTTTGCCAGCGACGGTTGTAGCCTTGATCAAATCCCACCAAACACCGGCATCGACCTAGTGACTTTTGTGACGACCGCAGCCTTTGAAGAAACATTGAAATGCTCCACTAGCGCCAGCCAGCAATTGAACATTGCCCAGAGCTTGTTTGAAAACATTGCAACATTTAAGCAAGAATTTACGGATGCCAAACCCATGCTTGACAGTTTTTAACATTTAGAAAAATTTTAAAAAATATCTATCTGCGCCTCGTCAAAGCTAAATTTTGCGAGGCGCTTTGAATAATAACATTTAGCTTTCCATCTCTCTCAAAAAAAACTAATACTATACCAATTAAATTTGACTTTATATTTCATAAGGTTTGTCTTGTACTTTTGCCCAAGATCCACTGGTACTTTTATATGCATGCAATACTGGATGGTAATGAGATCGAAGATGAGCACCAGATTTTGCATATGGATCAACCGCACAATCGTCTTTTATTACCATCGTATTCTCTGTCATATCTAGCGTAGCAATCAATGCGTACGAACCACTATAGAGACTTCCAAACACTGTATTTCGTATAGACTCATAATGCTCATAACGACTGTCACTGCGTTCAATCATATTGATTTTTATATGTGACAGCATTCCGCAATTTAGCATTGCGTAGAATAACGGATAAATATCGAGTAGATGATGGAAATCATATGAAAATGCATCTGATGCATGCAACAAACCATCGAAACCTATAAATTTATTCGTGATACCTGTGCGTAAAAAATCCAAAATAAATTTAAGAGCATGATCAATAAAAACAGAGTTTCTTCTATCAGTACAAAGCAAAGTATTTTCAATCATACTGGTTAAAAAACTGTCACTTGAAGACTTGGGTATTGAGACACCCCCTCCAGTTGAAAGCATATCCATAGGAAAATAATCGCTTTTTTTAATTCCAGTTGCTCGAGTCGCATTTTTAGGTATATGAAATTTTTGTTGAGTAATATCTCTTGCTGGATGCAAATATACGCGCCCGTTACTATATAGTAACGCAGGAGATATAAACTCGAAATCAAGATACAGCCCTCCATATTTTTTAAGTGCCAACAACCTTAAGATATCAGTTGCAAAAGCAAGCTGATTTTTATATATTAAACTGTCGCAATAAAAATAAATTTTCGAAAGATCACCAATCTCTGAAGCCTCATTAATAAATAGTTCTCTATAATTCTTAACGATAACACCTGGCGTTTTCAGCCCACCATTTAATAGCGTTAAATTATTGGTCCAAAGGATAGATACTGTAGCTGATACACCTACCCATCTATTAGAAATTTCAATATTTGATGCGCAAATCGAGCGAATAATTTCTTCAGACGGTGTTTTTCCTAACCATATTCTATGGATATATTTTATGCCTGATTCAGCATTGGCGCTTACGCTTCTATTCTCAGCAGCACCATGGAAAAGTAAGTTCCTTAACACTGATGATTCTCGAACGAACTGCCCTCTAATGCTTTGTTTTTTATCCTCAGAAACATCTAACACATCAAAGAAATCAATTATTTTTTTCTTAATTATTTCTGGTGCATTGAATCTTTGATAGCCGCGCTTAAAATAAAAATCCGGCTTTGATTGTTTCCAATTTAGCGTTATATCAAATAAAAAAACGGCAAACACATAATCGATCCAACGATAATTAAAAGATTGCTGATTAAAAAAAGATGCGAACGGCTCTTTCTCGAGCACTCCCAGATTACTGAGAACGCCTTTCATTAAACCTAGCCTAACGTCAACATTTTCTTTAAGTGATGATAAGGGCATACCTTGCCTCGAATATTTCTCATGACAGAACTGCCATGCAAAAGATGCTTAAAGTGAAACTCACGAATAGCTTAGCAGGAAACCCGATAAGAAATGATCGCGCCTCTCTTGCAATGATTGCTTTCGCCCGTAACATTCATTCCACTACCGCTATCGGTGAGCATGCACAGATAAGGCGCCATTCGAGATCATCACAAAAGCCCTTCAGCTTTTGCTAAAAACGAAGGCATATCATCGCTAAAATAATAATCCACCCATAAAAAAGGCCGATCTATACAAGATCAGCCCTTCTTAGCAAACTTAGAATTTAATAATTAACTACATTAGATTGTAAGGCTTTAGTAGGTTGTGTTGAGCGTCAGCGAACCACAACGTTTCTCATCAATACCTGTGAACTGCAATATATACTTTTTCTTCAAAACAAATTTGTTGTGGCTCGTCGTAGCCTCGACACAACCTACAGTTAGCGCTCAGAACAATTAATAGATTTTACAACGCTTAGAATTGATAACCCGTTAACCAACCACATCATTGATCAACCTAAAAATTCTAATTTTTATGTTTAACCTAATGCGTTCAACGATTTTCAGGCCGTTTGCTTTTAGGCACATAATTCAAAATAGATACCGGCACAGTTTTTCGTACGGTAAAGCCTTCAATTTCTTTACGCTGAATAACATGGTCTAGGCGACTTTCAATCGCACATAGGTTTTTGAAATCCCCCATCGCGACAAATGAAATTGCCTCACCTGTAGCACCCGCTCGGCCGGTACGACCAATACGGTGAATATATTCTTCTGGCTTAAACGGCAAATCGTAATTGACCACTCGCTCTAGCGCGCCAATATCAATCCCTCGGGCAGCAACGCCGGTCGAGACTAAATACTGCAATGCACCTGATTTAAAATCAGCCAAGGTTTTTTCACGCATCACCTGGCTTCTATCACCATGAATGCAATCAGCTTTAATTCCGCGTTTTTCTAACTGGCTAACCAGCTTTGCAGCACCATGCTTGGTCTCGATGAAAATCAGCGCCTGATTCCATTTTCGCTCCAGAATCAGATGGCTCAGCAAGGTAGATTTAGTATCTTTATCAATGGTGATTAGCCACTGATTAATACTTTCTGCTGCGGTCGATTTAGGTGAGATGGTGATCTCTTCTAGATCATCATATAACGACTTGCTATCGAAACCATCACCGGAAAAACCATCGGCTAGTTTACGCACTTCATCGTTTAAGGTCGCCGAAAACAATAGGTTCTGGCGCTTAACAGGAAGCCGTTCGATGATATTTTTAATGTCATCAATAAAGCCCATATCGAGCATTCTATCGGCTTCATCTAACACCAGCACTTCAAGCTCATCAAAATACAGCGCTCGTTGATGTGCCATATCCAATAGTCGGCCTGGCGTGGCAACTAAAATTTCAACACCTTCGATCAAGCGTTGTTTTTGCTGCTCTGAATCAACACCGCCGTACATCGCCATTGAACTCAGTTTGAGATACTTGCTGTATTGAGCAACGCTGGCCTCAACCTGCACCGCTAATTCACGGGTTGGCGTAACAATCAGCGCACGTATCCGCTTCCCTCTTAACTTTCTGTCTTGATTTAATTTTTCCAACAGCGGCAATACAAAACTGGCCGTTTTACCGGTGCCGGTCTGCGAAGCCGCAAGGACATTTTTACCTAATAAGATCGCAGGGATCGCTTGTTTCTGAACCGCCGTAGGCTCGGTATAGCCCAAGTTAGTCACGGCCTTAATAATAGGGTCGCACAATCCAAGCTTTGAAAATGACATAGATAACATCTCGATATATTCCCAAAATACTGTGGGATGCAGTCATGCGGCGAACCTACCAAACCCGTGTGCTTACAGCAGTAAGCGATTGGGATGAGCGTGTGAGCCAAGGCCTCTGCACCGCCGAGTACAACGGGTATTAGGTAATCAGGGGGAAACAACGCCGGCAGTATAACAGCAACTATTAAGAGAACCCATTGCGTAGCTAGCTAGGGTTTCCTGTGATTATTTTCGATGATTCGACTGCTATCTGTTTTGAGATCAATCTGCCTCACCACTCGTCACAACTTACCGATTTAAATTGAGGACCGGCTTTACTAAGCGCCCAGAGAGCCCGATTGCCAGCCCCTCTGTCAACAGCGCTAAACAAGAATGAATTAGTCGAATTATGACTTGGCGGTAAATTTAAGCTGCAGCGCAATCTGCTCCGTCAACTGATGGAGTAATTCATTGACACATTCAAAGCCGTACTTCGAGTAAAAATTACGAAAGATTGCATTGGCCTTTATCACTTCAACGGTCAGATCACAGTGAAGCGATTGCGCTTTATCCATCAGCGCTTTGCCTGCACATCGGCACTAGTAATAATCAGATGGGACGATGGATCGGGATTTAGCTTGGAGGAATCATTACTAAGGCACAGGCTTTAGCTTTAGCTTTAGCTGGAAACTTCTTTAAGCAACGTGCTGATTGAAGCTAAAAGCTATTTATTTTTCAAAGCCTCCCCTTATTAAATAAAAAAAACGTATCTATACAACTTAAAATGATTACCTTTTACTGACAGCAAATAATTTCACCCGCTTTAATGTATGCTTTTGACAGTTCAACACGTGATCTAGAATTACACCAAGCAATGACATTATATTGTGTATCAATTATTTCATTTACTGACAACCACTCCAATTCAAATTAATTCGCCCAACAGCAAATATTCAGTGTGTGCCTTACCTGCGTGTTATTTTCATTTTATGATTTACTGTAACTTTTTCATCAAACGCTATGGCTAGTAATTTTTTTTCTAATTTATATTTGAACCAAGCCAATGACTCACTAAGCAAGCTGTTGTGTGCGTATTCTTTAAAATGCTCGGTAGAGCACATCATAAATAATAAAACCATCATTTATACCAACAAACTAAAAAATCTGTTCCTACTTTATTTTTAATATATTTTTCAGCATGTTACTGGCAGGTCGTTTCTTTAAAATACGACAAACACTCATCAACTAGCTTTTATTTAGTGAGTAAGTGATTTTATTTTTTAACGTAATCATTCGATATTTGAAAAACATTTGAGAGCATTAGTCAGCAATATTTCTAAACACTAAAATTGAAAAAAGCCTATTCTTTAATGTTTATTGTACGTTCACCCTAATATTTTTGCGGTTCATCTGAGCAGCAACTCCAATAGCACGACGACACTGACTTGGATCAGTACACTGAAACTGTTGATTTCACATCTCAATTGAAACGCCACTGAATATAATTAGTGATCTCGCTGCCTACAATGCGTATCGAAATAAAAATTAAATCGATACAATTTTTCAGACCTTTGCGAGTCTAAAAGATAATCACCGACTGTTGATATCGAAGTCTATTATCTTTTTCAGGATCACAGGCTTCTAATTCACTCTATATAAATACAAGGAATCGCATAATGAAAACTCTTTTAGCATCCTTAACGTTGATCGCATCTTCAACTGTTGCGATAGCTTCACCTCCACCTGTTCCATCAGATGAATTGAGATCATTTGCAAGTAATATGGAAACAATTCATTTAGAAATTCAAGAACTACAGGAATGGGCCGCAGCTAATGCTTCAGCTATTGGCTGCGAAAGCTTTGGGGATCTCGCGCATCTTTGTTTGAACACTTCTGGAATTGGAGATGGTACTGATTACACATCGGTATTCAACCCATTAACCATCACTAATTTGTCCACTGCAGTCTCAGCAACAACATTGCTCGATGGTGTAGAACCAATAATAGCAATAGACTACTTAGCTATTTATAATGAAGCCTTGGCTACTTTAGCGCTTGCTGATAATGATGTACGAGCTAAAGTTAATTCAGCTCGAATCGGATGGTCAGCAGGCCCAGGCTTACGAGCAGTAGAATGGGTTAAATACGCTACAGGCGAAACAAGGAGCACTGTAGAAACAGCAGAAACAGCTGGCTACATAAATCGCAATCAACTCAACCACTTTTACCCTAACCTCGACACCACAGCCTCTCTCGTAAAGGACCTTAAAACGATTTATGGCTGGACTAATTCATTCGTAGAGGCTCAACAAGCTAGGAACGTTGAAGGTCAAAACCAATACCGCGCACTCATTAAAGATTACTATGGTGTTGGTTTTAACGATCCACTACCATTGGGTATTAGCATCCGAGGATTGAATTTACGCCTCCAAGATCTCATCGTAGGCCGCGAATTAAGATTTGTTTCATCTTTTGATCGCTTCATGGGTAGGCATTTAAATGTAGAAGCAGTTATCTCAAATACAGAAGAATATCTTGTACTATCAAATGCGCTCAATCAATCAATCGCAGTAGCCGCTGAAGCTCGTGCGGCCGTTGCAATAGCAGCAGCTAACGCGGGTATCACCTCGCAAAATTAAACAAAAACTAAACAAAACCCCTAAGAATCTTTTTAGAATCTTAGGGGTTTTTTTATTATTTTCCCGGCATCGCAAAGGGCGTTATAAGCGCCCTAAGAAGCATTTCGGAATATATAAGATGCAGCACGCCATCCATGATTTTAATTATCTCTCAATCAAAAACTCTCATGACTGGGATAACCACAAAATACTGGCAATCGCTTCGAATGAAATTCCATTGAATTAATGCTACGACGAAAACTAGATTAATATCGGTTATTAAAATTGCTTCTGATTTAAACCTACTCAATAAAAAAAGCATCAAGAGGACGGTTGTTTTCCTGCCTCTTGTGTTCGCTGTCGTCAAGCCTCAGTTTGTCGATTGACTCGATCACAACTGCCTGAGGTTCAGCGCATTACCTATTACATAGGCAAGCTGCTAAACACTGGCTATCACTTTGCTGCGACCGCTCGTGGCGCTAACCCACTAGCTTGCGTCGGCCTCAATTTTTAATCGCTAAAAAAAGGGAGAGATTTTCTTTTAGATTGTAAAGAATAACTCTGGGTGCTGGCATGATGTGGAAATGACATTTTTTTCAAGTGCCGTTCCTGAAAAAAAAACGGTTGCCAAAGATTAAATCAATGGCAACCGCATGAGGATTCAAATGTTTTTTGACAGGTATAAACAATATATTGGGTGGCGTTATTGTTTATCTAAAGTTAGTTGCATCTGTGAGCACTATGTAAAGCTGAATTCTTTCCTGCATCCCTATGGTTCCGGCACTATATAAGTCAATAACGCCAGCAGCACATCGACCTCCATGTAGGTTGTCCCAAACTATACCACCCCAAACACCATTCGAAACAACAGTGTCTCCACCTGCACTTGCACCCGTAACAGATAAAGTGACGGAATTATTATAATCACACCCTCTATTTACCTGGATGATGTCACCTGTTGAAGTGTCTTCAACATATAAAGAAGTTGCACCTGCTTCGATAGCAGTTAAAAAGTCTTCACTCGTTGTGATAGCACTTTCCACCGCAAAGCCTGGTCTAAAGTTAGTTGCATCTGTGCGTGCAACGAAAGCACTTATTCGGAATTGTAAGCCAGCAGTTCCTAGATATTCTAATTCGACCCGTCTAATATCACATCGATTTCCACCGGTCTGATTTATCTCTGCCCAGCGACCATCTTGAATAGTAGTATCACCATCATCTTCTGCACCAGTAACATACATAACAAACGTACCATTACTACAAGGAAATCTATTAAACTGCAGTATGTTGCCTGTTGTTGTATCTTCAACATACCAAGAGTTTGCACTAGGTAAATCTATTGCAATTAAGAAATCTTCATTCGTTGTGATAGCGCTTTCAACCGTAAAGCCTGGTCTAAAGTTAGTTGCATCTGTGCTTGCAACGAAAGCACTTATTCGGAACTGTAAGCCAGCAGTTCCTGGATATTCTAATTCGACCCGTCTAATATCACATCGACTTTCACCGGTCCGATTTATCTCTACCCAGCGACCATCTTGAATAGTAGTATCACCATCATCTTCTGCACCAGTAACATACATAACGAACGTACCATTACTACAGGGAAATCTATTAAACTGCAGTATGTTGCCTGTTGTTGTATCTTCAACATACCAAGAGTTTGCATCAGGTAAATCTATTGCAATTAAGAAATCTTCATTCGTTGTGATAGCGTTTTCAATAGTAGACCCGTCTCTAGACAAGGTAGGCGCAACGGGTTCTGGTGCAACGGGTTCTGGTGCAACTGTTAATCTAAAGTTAGTTGCATTCAAGTTTTGGATATAGGTTTGGATTCTAGATTGTAAGCCTTCAGTTCCTTCAGCTTCGAATATTACATAGCCATCAACACATCGAACGCCACCGTCCCAGTGAATGTATCCCAAACGACCATTCTTAATACCAGTATCGGTAAAACCATTCTGTTCTGTACCTGCAACAGAAAAAACAAAGTCTTCATTGTCTTCACAGATTTTATTTATTTGGATAATGTCATCTGTTGAAGTGTCTTCAACATATAAAGAAGTTACATCATCTGAGCTAATGGCACTTAAGAAATCTTCACTAGTTGTGATCGCGCTTTCAGGAGTAAATCCTAATTTGTAATTAACTGCATCTGAGTACTGTATGTAAGCTTGGATTCTAGACTGCAAGCCTGCCGTTCCATCACCATCAGATACGAAATATCCACCAGCACATCGAACTGTATCGTCCCAAAATATCTGCCCCCAAGCACCATTTTGAAAACCAAGGTCAGCCACACCACTCTGTGGTGCACCAGTAACAGACATAACAAAGAAGTCACTATCTTCACAAATTAGTTTATTTATCTGGATTATATTACCTGCCGCATCTTCAACATACCAAGAGTCTGCAGATGGATTAACAATAATAGAAGTTATAAACTGATCACTAGTTCTGATAGCGCTTTCAGGATCAACCCCGCGTCTAAGCACATTTAATTCTTCTTGTACTTCTACTTCTTGCTCGGCGAGAAGTGCTTCTAGAACTTGTACATCTCCAGAAACAAACTCTCCACCTGAATTATAACCTTTGAAGTATACGGCTTGAACTAAGTGAGAACCGTTAACAACAATCACGTTTTGAGAGTCGTATCCTGTTCCAACCCATACCGTTTCATCTACAAGAACAGCCGTAATAGTCATGTCTATTATATGCTGTGAAAATATAAGGCTATAGTCTCCGTTAGAAAATTTAGGTCCTAACGTAACAAGTCCCGGGACGGGCATAGGCTCTGCTGCACTTGAAAATTGAGAAGCACTCGCTTTAATGTCAATTTGCGTTAACTCGGCCATCCAATTGGTATTTTCAAAAGATTCTACGATGGTGGATCTGTCTATGACCTCCACGTCATCCGCGTAATTATCGCATCCTACGGATAGGATTCCGATTGTTAAAAACAACAGTAAGTTTTTCATCGTGTTTATTCCTCGACAAGAGTTAGGTTAAGGCGTCCCTGTTTCTAATTATTTATTCCTCGTCAGGAACGAATTCAAAGCCTCTCTCTATGTCAGCGTAATTTCTACGAAAGACACCAGAGGCAACAGCCTTGCAAGATATTTTTTCTCACCGGCTAATTCTTTAATTGTTAAATATTCATTGCTTTCGCTATCGTAGCGCTTTAATACCCCATAACGCTCTATTTATTGCTTAAACTCGACATTGCAGCTTTTCTGTCTTGACATTGTGAAGATAAATCAAAAAAGGCCAAGCTACGGCTCGGCTAGTAGCGCCAAGATTTTGACCTTATCTTTTTCGTTAAATTATTTACGCGTTAACTCATCACTTTAATGCCGACCCAATATTTATTGATGAATAAAATAATTCACTAAAAGAAATCAACCTCCTTACATTAATTGCTAGCATGACTGCCATTAAGACGCTTTACTCTAGGATGCCGATTCTATCCTTTTTCGTCAAATTTTTTACACGTTAATTCGTCACCTTAACGTTGCCACAATGCTTTTTAACAAATTAAACAATGGACTAAAAAACCAACCCTCCAGCAGAACTCACTCATTGCCAAAAAAAACCAATTCACCTGCATCATCTGTTGACATCATTATCACTGAAACACCTATTGGATTGCGATTTAGCGCAGAACCTTTGATTTATTTAAATTAACTGGATTGCATTGAAATGCACTGAGTTGCGCCGAGTTTTCTACAAGAAAAAAATATCATGGCAGCTAATATTGCAAGCTATTCTAATAAATATTGTAATACGCCAAGATACTAAACTGAGCATCTTTGATGCTGAATGACATTTGTAAAAACAAATACTGCATACCACTTATGACTTTAAATACTCCTCCAACCAATAACTCCAACAACTCCAACAACTCCAATAACTCCAATAACTCCAATAACTCCAATAACTCCAATAATTCTAACAACTTAAATAACCACAAAAAAAACTGGCATTCACTGCAATTAAAATTGCATCCCTTGCATTTTAAATGCAACCATACTGAATTAAGGGACTCGGAAATTTAAAATTACTCGGAACCTTGTAGGTTTGATGAGTACTAGCGAAATCAGACATCTAGCGATGGGGGCAAAACTGTCTGATTGCGCCGAAGGCTTATCAAACCTACGCGGATAACATAAGATTCAGTGTGATGCGACCATCCCTGGGAAACAGGGTATTTATTAGTTTCTAGGACCCTAATATCAAAGCAAAAATCAAATCAGTCTGTTTGTTTAAATTGCATTTAATTTTAAAAACCTCTAATTTAAAACCATTCAATAAAAATGAGTACCAAGAGAGAGATTGCTTTTCAGGCGCCTGTGTTTGCCGTTGCCAAGCGCAGCTTGTTGCTTGGCTCGATCACTAAACTGCTGAGGTTCAGCGCATTATCCATGGCATAGGCAAACTGATAGGCACTGGATATTACTTTGCTGCGACCGCTCATGGCGCTAACCTACTAGCCTGAATCTAATTTTTTAATTTAAATAGCAGTGATTGAACTGTATCTCTGATATTAACTATGGACTTAATTTAATCATCAACAAAAGATTTTAGCCGAGAAATATTGACCCACTTTTAGAAAATTATTTTCATGATAAATGGCCCGCCCCAAGATATGGATTTTAGCTAGAACTGGAAACCTCCTTAGGCAAAGTGTCAACCAAAGCTAAAAGTCATTTATTTTTTTAAAGCCTCAGCTGTTAAATAAAAGGATACCCATACAATTTAAAGCAACAACTTTTTGCCGACAGCAAATAAATATTACCTGCTTCAATATATGCTTTTGACAATTCAACACGTAACCTAAGACCATGCAAAGCAATGATATTATCTTACGTATCGATTGCCTCATTTACTGACAACCATTCCGATACAAATTGATTCGCTCAACATTCATCACTCCCACCACTCATGTATCATTTTTATTTTCGTGGCCTTCTGTAACTTTCATTGAACATTACAGTTAGTATTTTTCTGATTCTTTTGTTTTCTAATGTATATTTGAACCTAATTAATGACTCGCTAAGGGTCGTGAAATACAATACACGCCCTGCTCCCGATGCATCTAACCTTCTGTTACATGCAGGCTTGATGAGCCTTCTGTGCAATCAGACACTTTTGAAACGTATCGCCAGATAGCTGATTTCGCTACGTGACCCACACAAAAGCGAGGGATACCGAAAAATGTATGGAATATTTTGGCCTCATCAAACCTTGTATCTACAATGTCCGGAGCAATTTTAAATTTCTAAGCCCTTGAGCAAACTGATGTGAGCACATTACAATTAATAAAACCATCATTTACACTAACAAACCGAATGATTCACCTCTTTTTTTATTTTCAAGTTACTTTTCAATAAGTTGATAGCAAAAAACCTTGTAAAAACACTACAACTTCCAATCAATTAGTTTTTATTTAGTGAATACATTATTTTGTTTTTTGGCGCAAACATTCGACATTTGAGAGCATTAGCCAACAATACCTCTAAGCACTAAAATTGAAAAAATCCTATATTTTAATACTTATTGCACGTTTACTCTAATATTTTTGCAGTTCATCTGAGCATCAACTTCGATGGCACGACGATACTGACTTGAATCAGTACACTGAAGCTGCTGACTTCACATTTTAAGTGAAACACCATCGAATATAAGTGATCTCACTTCTCACAATTCGCATCGAAATGAAAACTAAATCGATACAATTTTTCAACTCTTTGCGAATACCGCAGAATCTAGAAGATGATCACGGGCTGTTGATATCGAAGTCTACTATCTCTTTCAAGATCGCACCGACCTCTAATCAACCCTATTTAAATAAAGGAATGGTATAATGAAAACTTTCTTAGCATCCTTAGCGTTGATCGCATCTTCAACTGCTGCGATAGCTTCACCCCCGCCTATTCCATCAGATGAATTAAAATCATTTGCAAGCAATATGGAAACAATTCATTTAGAAATTCAAGAACTACAGAAATGGGCTGCAGCTAATGCTTCAGACGCTGGCTGCGCAAGCTTTGGGGATCTCGCACAACTTTGTTTAAACACTTCTAAAATTGGAGATAAAACGGATTACACATTAGTATTCAACCCATCAACCATCGCTAATTTGTCCATTGCAGTCTCAGCAACAACATTGCTCGATGGTATAGACCCAATAACACCAATAGACTACTTAGCTATTTATAATGAAGCTGTGATTGCCTCTGCGCTTGCTGATGATGATATAAGCGCGAAGATTCAACCGGTTCGAAAAGTATGGTCAGCAGGCCCAAGCTTTCGAGTAGTAGAGTGGATAGAATACGTTACAGGCGAAACTACAGGCACTATAGAAACAGCAGAGACAGCAGGATACCTGATTCGTAATGTGCTCGATCATTTTTACCCGAACCTCGAAACCATAGGTGCTCTCGTAGAAGACCTTGAAATGATCTATGGCTGGACTAATTCATTCATAGAAGCTCAACAAGCTGGGAACGTTGAAGACCAAAACCAATACCGCACAATTATTAAAGATTACTACGGCGTCGGTGTTAATGATCCACTACCGTGGGGGATTGGCTTTCAAGAGCTGAATTCACGTCTTTATGATTTCCTCATAGGTGATGAATCGAAAGTTATCTCACCTTTAGATCACTTGGTGGGTAAGGATTTGAACGTAGAAGAAGTTATCTCAAATACAGAAGAATATCTTGTACCATTAAATGAACTCCATCAAGCAATCATAGTAGCCAACAAGGCTCGTGCGGCCGTTGCAATAGCAGCAGTTAACGCAGGCATCACCTTACAAGACTAAACAAAACCCCTAAGATTTTTTTTAGGTCTTAGGGGTTTTTTTATTATTTTTCTGATATCGCAAAGGGTTTTAAAGGTATTCCAAGAAATGCTTCGGAATATATAAGATACAGCACGCCACCGATGATTTTAAGTATATCTTAATTAAAAACGCTAATGACTGGCATAACTATACAAACTTAGCGCTCAGCACGATTGCAGTAACTACTTTCTTCACTTCGAATACAATGATACTGAATTGACACTACGACAAGAAAAATAATCTCGATCACTTAAATTGCATTTAATTCTAAAAACTCCTGATTTAAACTCATTAAATATAAACAAACATCAAGATGGCAATTGTTTTTCAGACTCCTGTGTTTTTGATTAGCTAGAACACAAAACCACTTAAAATTCAGCGCACTACCCATTTCACAGGCAAGCTGTCTCGCACTAGCCATCGCAGAGCTGCGACCGCTCATGGTATTGACATCAATCAGCTTTAGATAATCTGTTAATTAAATGGCAATAAATGAACTGTATCGCTTATATTAATACTAGGTTTGGATTTGGATTTATTCTTACTATCAATATAAGATTTCAATCGAGCATATTTATAATCATATCGGCGTTATTTGTTTCTTTTTCAACTTTTTTCCTGCGATGATTTCTGGTGGGTTAGATCTTCTCTTTAGAGTCTGCTTGGATTTTTTAACTACTATTTTCAATAAATTTATAGCGCCATAAACTTTCAGATTTAACTTCCATGCCAATGCCTTCTGCTATCCTTGACGAGAATGAAGATGACGCTAACTTGAGATTCACAGTTAAAAAATTACTCTGTCATTACAAGCAGAAAGCACATGGATATACAGATTAGTGCAATGCAGGCAGTAAATGTTCTAGACATTTGCTTTGCATTTCTTCCACCAATGGATAATCATGCCAAAGCCGAGAAATCAGCAACCATATGCCAAAGATGGAAAAGTGAGAGAGATTATACGAGCTCTTTAAAAGAGAATGCGGACGGGATTTGCTTTCGGCTCATATGAAATAACTCTGAACGCCATCATGACAACCGAATGAGAAATCAAATGGTTTTTGACTGGCATAAACAACACTTTGCTCGGTATTGTTTTTCCTTCGTGCCGACACTCTATCTTTAACTTATTATTCAAAACTTTAACAAAGTGTTAAAAAGCCTGAGGCAGTTTTGCCCCAAGCTTAATTAGCTTAATTTAACCTGTAGTTAGTTGCGCCTTTCTTTTCGAGGTAATTTGCCAAAGCGTACGTTCCATCATCACCATTAGAACACGCTCCCGTGGCAGATAATATTATATTGCTTTGGTTGATGCATGCTCTAGTTACCTGGATAATGTCACCTGCTCTCGTATCTTCAATGTATCTAGATTCTCCAACTTCAGGCGTATTACTTAAAAAACCTTCGTGAGCCCTTATAGCTAGGTCAGGAGTAGATCCATCTCTAACAGGTGGAACATACTAGTCCCTAAAATTAGTGGCGGTTGTGTATTGTATGTAAGCATTTATTACACTTTGAAAACCTGCATTTTCACGACCAGTCTGATGAGCTTTAAAAGAATCACTACATCTACCTCGAAGCCACGAGGCAGCTCCCCAAAAGCCGGTTCGAATGTTAACATAATTATCAGCAGATCCATCTTGTGCTGCGCCAGTAACATTAATCAGTGTTGATCCTGTAAAACCACCACAGAATGCATTCATCTGTATGATGTCACCCGTTGTTGTGTTTTCAACATATCTAGATTGTCCGACTGCAAGTAAATTCGCTACAAATTCCCTGTGCGTTCTAATAGCTAACGCAGGAGTAGAGCCGTCTCTTGTTATTCCAAAGTTAGTTGCATCTGTGTATAAGAAATACTCCGATATTCTGGCTTGTAAGCCCGCAATACCAGCACCAGCTACGAAATCAGTTCGGGTGTTAATACAGCGATCACCATGCCAGAATACAGCTTTCCAAGTATTGCTACTAAAATAAGTATCTGCTTCATCCAGCGCTCCAGTGATAGATAAAACAAGGCCTTCTGCACTTTCACATACGCGATTAAACTGTAGAATATTGCCTGTTAGCGTGTTTTCAACATACCAAGAGCTCAAACTTCCATTAATAGCATTACTGAATTCTTCTTGAGTTCTAATCGCTAGCGCAACAGTAGATCCGTTTCTAACAGGAACATACCCGTCTCTAAAATTAGTGGCGGTTGTGTTTTGTATGTAAGCATTTATTACATTTTGAAAACCTGTATTTTCGCGACCAGCATGACCAACAATATCAAAAGCATCACTACATCTACCTTGATGCCACGAGGCAGTTCCCCATTCACCGGTTAGAGTGGCAACATAATAATCAGCAGATCCATCTTGTGCTGCGCCAGTAACATTAATCGGTGTTAATCCTGTAAAACCACCACAGAATGCATTCATCTGTATGATGTCACCCGTTGTTGTGTTTTCAACATATCTAGATTGTCCGACTGCAGGTACATTCGCTACAAGTTCCCTGTGCGTTCTGATAGCTAACGCAGGAGTAGAGCCGTCTCTTGTTATTCCAAAGTTAGTTGCATCTGTGTATAAGAAATATTCCGATATTCTGGCTTGTAAGCCCGCAATACCAGCACCAGTTACGAAATCAGTTCGGGTGTTAATACAGCGATCACCATGCCAGAATACAGCTTTCCAAGTATTGTCACTAAAATAAGTATCAGCTTCATCCAGCGCTCCAGTGATAGATAAAACAAGGCCTTCTGCACTTTCACATACGCGATTAAACTGTAGAATATTGCCTGTTAGCGTGTTTTCAACATACCAAGAGCTCAAACTTCCATTAATAGCATTACTGAATTCTTCTTGAGTTCTAATCGCTAGCGCAACAATAGATCCGTCCCTTACTGGATCAACTGGATCAACTGGATCAACTTGATCAACTTGATCAACTTGATTAACTTGATCAACCGGATCAACTGATCCACCAAAGTTAGTTGCACCTACTTTTATTAATTCAGATATTTTGCCTTGAAAATCTTCAGACCCTCCAATGATGTCACGGAACTGCGGATCATAACCACAACGCTCTTCCCAAGTTATACTTCCAAGGATAGCACCACCATAAATACCTAAATCTTGCGATCCATCTTGCACTGTTCCAGCAATAGAAAAATAAGGATCATCCTCTGAACAGAGCCTGTTCACCTGAATAATTCCACCAGTCACTTCGTTTTTAATATACCAAGAAGACGCGCCGCTGTTTGCGTTAACAGCTTCAATGAATAACTCGGGGGAAGTGATTGCGTGTTCAAGCGTTGTACCGGGCAAATAACCCGTTATCGGTTCTTCGTATTCAAATCCTTCTACTGTTACGCCGACTCTAATGACATCTCCATTAGAGTTGGTACCTTGGAATGCTACGAAGCGAACGTTTGCAGATCCCATAAGAACCGTAACGTCATCGGAGTTAAGCCCGTACCTATCTAAACGCGTACCATCTAGACGACGAATGTTGACAATCATGTTTGTTAGATCTTGTGCGTAGATAAGGCTAAAGTCTCCATTCTCGTCTGGAGCTCCCAGCCTCACTAGCCCTCGAACAGTTGCCGGCCCTTCTATTCTTTCATGTGTGCTCCCTGCACTTTCGTGCGCCACTTCATCCGCGTACGCGTAATTAGCGCATCCTATAGTTAGGAATCCAATTGTTAAAAACAATAGTAGGTTTTTCATCGTGCTTATTCCTCTGCAAGAGTTAAATTAAGGCGTCCCCTGTTTTTAATTATTTATTCCTCGTCAGGATTGAATTCGAAGCCCCCCTTAATTCAGCCGTAGCTCCTACGATAAACACGAGGGCAACAATCTTGTGAGATATTGTTTCTTATTGGCTAATCCTTTAATTTTTAAGCATTCATTTCTTTCGCCATCGTGCTGTTTTAATTCAAACTCGACACTGCGGCCTTTCTTCCTTAATATTGAGAATAAAAAAACTCCCAATAACATCATCACAATAGTAAAATCATTTACACGCTAATCCATCACGTTCATGCTGCCACTACACTTCTCGATTGATTAAAAAACCCACTAAAAAAAATCAATTCCTTATCAGAACTGACTCACTGTCAAAAAATTAACTTATCTGAATTAATTGCCGACATCGTTGCTATCGAACCACGCCTGAGTGAAAAAGTTTTCTGCTTATCTAAATTTACCAGATTGAGCTGGACTTTCAATAAAAAAGAAGAAACATAGTAACAGGTAACATTGCACGCCAGCCTAATTAATTTTTCGATACATTACGACATTAATTTGAGTTTCTTAATTGTTAATTGTATTAATAAAAAACATCACAAACCCTTCGCATTCCTTGCACTTATAAAGTCAAAGACAAAGCAAGAGGTCGTCATATTAATAGCCAGTAATTGGTTTTATTAGCGCTGATGACCAATATCATCATTGTGTCAGTTGGATTTCGATTTTATGCACCCGCTCCCAATATTGCCCGCATGGAGAAAACAGAAAAAAATCTTAAATAACAAAGAAACAGCACGCCAAACAGCACGCCACCCATAATTGCCACGCAAACAGCACGCCACCCATCACGCAAACAGCACGCCACCCATCACGCAAACAGCACGCCACCCATAATTGCAATTATACCTCAATCCAAAAATCTAATAACCGGAACAACCCTGAAACACTAACATTAAATGTGATTATGGCAGTCGATTGCTTCGTTTCAAATGCAACTATATTAAATTGATGCCACGGCGAAAACCGGATCAGCTCCGGTTATTTAAATTACATCTGATTTTAAATATTCTAGATTTAAACTTACTCAATAAAAATGAGCATCAAGAGGGTGGTTGTTTTCCAGGCGATGGTATTTGCTGTCGCCAAGTTTCAGTTTGTTGTTTAACTCGATCACGAAATTGCTTGAGATTCAGCGCATTACCCATTGCGTGGGCAAACTGTCGCGCATTCGCCATCACAGTGCTGCGACCGCTCATGGCAGAAGCCCACCAGCGTGCATCAGTCTCAATTTGTAATCGTTCAAAAATTGGCGGCAAACTGCTGTCCATGTGTCTCTTATCAGTGCGCGCCATGCGAGCACTGGCATCAACCAATTCCAAATAATCTTTTAATTTAAATGGCAGCAGATGAATTTTATCTTTGATATTAATGCTAGATTTGGCTTTGCTATCAACAAAAGGTTTTAATCGGGCGAAATTATAATCGTAGCGCCGCTGATTATTTGTTTTTCGGCTTTTCTTTCTACGATGATTACTGGCAGGTAATTCAGTTTCAATTCGGGCTTGAACCGAAGTGTAATTCGAACTTTCTGGCGTTTGTGCAATACCGGCACGAAGCGGGTTAAGATCGACATAGGCCATGCAGGTGAGCAACGCCTGTTCATCCAGCAATGCTTGGGCTTTAAACCGCCCTTCCCAAAATCGGCCTTTGCATAAATCTTCCGCATTGGCGATTCGTGCCAACGGTTCGTTAATTGAGCGCATAAACCAGCTAATGGAATATAATCGCTTGCGATAAATAGTATCAGCAGTTTCTTCAACCCATTGAATTTGCATTTGAGTCAGCGTGTGAAATTTGTCAGGATCGAGATAACTCTTAACCCATGGATGCGCCTCGAACACCTTGCAATATTGCAACAACACCTGCTTGATATTCCAGTTTTTCGCGCGCTCCACATCCACAAAAACCACCAGGTGGTAGTGGTTGCTCATGACGGCGTAAGCTGCGATATCAACCGCAAACGCTTTGCTCAGCCGATCAATTCTATCGACAATCCACTGGCGGCGATGGTCGTAATTTTTACGGTGCTTTTTGAGTAGTGTTGGATCTTCACCACACAACCACCCTCGCCTAACACAACGCGAAATTACATGGAGAAATGGATTTTCTTTCGGATCGTATAGAATAGCTCTGGGTGATGGCATGATGTGAAAATGACAACTTTTTCAAGTGCCGCTCCTGCAAAAA